>JBAVYC010000840.1:0-4372 GCA_049698595.1 Desulfobacterales bacterium
ATATCGAATATCGAATGTCGAAGGGTGGGTTCGCTCTCCGAGGCGTAGGCGCTACAACCCCTACGAGCCGGAGGCTTCGCTCAGTCATTTTTTATAAAATAGACAGAATACCTTACTTCGATATTCATTATTCGATATTCGATATTCTCTTTTTCAGAGTTTCTTTCTCGATTAGACTGACCATTTTCAGGCCAGCGGCGGCACTTGACCCAGAATCTTCGAACCCTGAACGATCATCCACCATAAAATTAATCTTGACCGTGAGGGTTGATAATCGTAAAAACTGATTGATAAATCAGCGGCCAGCAGCAGAGGTGGCCTCAGCCCCTTCAAGGGGCCATCCTCATACCCCCAGCTCTTCTGGTGGTCGCTGATTCAGTCATTTTTTCGATCACGAAGGCCATGACGTCTCGGAAACCACATGCTGAAAAACATCTTTACCTATATCGAATGGCCGCAAAAATATGACGTCACCAGCCTGAAATTGGATATTCTGGCGGGCCTGACCGTGGCGCTGGTGCTTATTCCCCAGTCCATGGCCTACGCTGAACTTGCGGGTCTGCCGCCCTATTACGGACTCTATGCCTCCTTTCTGCCGCCCATGATTGCCGCCTTGTTCGGTTCCAGCCGCCAGCTGGCCACCGGGCCGGTGGCGGTGGTTTCACTGTTAACCGCGACGACCCTCGAGCCCCTGGCCACAGCCGGGAGTCAGCAATACATCGCCTATGCTGTTTTGCTGGCGCTGCTGGTCGGTGTTTTTCAGTTCGCCCTCGGTGCGCTGAAATTGGGACTGGTCGTCAATTTCATCTCCCATCCCGTGGTTAACGGTTTTACCAATGCGGCCGCCCTAATTATCGCGACATCCCAGTTACCCAAACTATTCGGTATCCATATCGACAAAGCCCCGCATCACTATGAAATAATCTACAGGGTTATAAAAGCCGCCGGGCATTACACGCACTGGCCCGCGCTGTTCATGGGCGCCCTGGCCTTTGTGGTTATGTATGGGTTAAAGCGGGTATCACCAAGGCTGCCGAATGTTCTCGCGGCCGTTGTGATTACCACTATCCTTTCCTGGGGCCTTGGGTTTGAGCGCAACGTTGTGGTGGATATTGCAGCCCTCCACTCCGAACCGGTCAAGCAGGCGGTTACAAAAATCAATCACACCATCAGATCCATCGCGCAGATGACCGCAAAAAGAGCGGCACTCATACAAGAACTCAATCTCAACAGGACGGCGCTGGATTCGCATGCAAAACTCGACATCCGGCATGCGGCGGAGCGTTTGGCCCTGAGGATCGAGCAATACAAAGAGGATGCCGCCGACTATCGCAGTCAGATACGCAGCTACCTTTTTAATAGTGTCAGGGGAAACCACGGCGGGCTTGCTTTTTATCAGGTCAACGAAATCGCCGCCGCCGATAAAGGTGATGGTCGTGTCTGGCGACTTAAAGTCGGTAACATTCCCCTGCAACCGGACCGTTTACAAATGATCGGCGGCGGTGAGGTGGTCGGCCAGATTCCACGGGGGCTGCCCTCATTTTCACTGCCCCATATCGATTATCATATCGTCCTGCACTTGTTGCCTTTTGTGGTCATCATTTCGCTGCTGGGCTTTATGGAGGCGATTTCCGTTGCCAAGGCAATGGCTGCCATGACCGGCCAGCGGCTGGACCCCAACCGGGAGCTCATGGGTCAGGGTCTGGCCAATATCTGTGGCGCTGTCACCAAAAGTTACCCGATTTCGGGTTCTTTTTCCAGATCGGCCGTCAACCTTCAATCCAGAGCGGTCTCCGGTTTATCCGGCGTCTTCACCAGTCTGACCGTGGTGGTGGTGTTATTGGTGCTGACACCGTTTTTCTACCATCTGCCCCAATCGGTATTGGCCGCAATTATCATGATGGCGGTCGTGGGACTGATCAATGTCAAAGGCTTTATCCATGCCTGGCAGGCCCAGTGGTATGACGGCGTAATCTCCATTGTTACCTTTATCTGTACCCTGGCGTTTGCACCGCACCTGGACCGGGGTATCTTGATTGGCGCCGGCCTGTCCATCTTCGTCTTTCTTTACAAAAGCATGCGGCCGAAAGTTGTCGATCTGTCCCTGGACGTCGATCGCACCCTTCACGATGCCGTCGCCAGCGGGTTGCAGGAATGCCGCTATATTGACGTGGTTCGCTTCGATGGGCCTTTATTTTTTGCCAATGCCAGCTACCTCGAAGATCAGATCAGAAATCGTCGGCGTTCGAAAAAGGATCTCAAACATATTATCATCTCAGCCGGCAGTATTAATGATATTGACTCATCCGGTGAAGAAGCACTATCTTTGACTGTGGACCGGGTCAGAAGTGCCGGAATTGATATTTCTCTAAGCGGCGTGAACCGATCCGTCATGAAAGTGCTCAGAAGCACCCATTTGATTGTAAAAATCGGTGAGGATCATATTTACCCTGCCATCGAAGACGCCATCAATGCAGTGCACAAAATCACCCACACGGGCGGAGAGGAAAAAGATTGTCCCTTGACGACGGTCTGTCGCCTTAGCCGGTCATCTCAAAGCAGGGAGACTTAAATGCCGATCATTAGTATATTCAGCGGCGGTTTCTGTCAGGAAGGTGCTGTGACTGAGGAAGTGGTTGCCCTCACAGGATACAGGCTGATCACCGATGCTGAAATTGTCGGAGAAGCAAGCCGCCGGTCAACCCTGGCGGAAACCAGGATCAAACGCGCCTTTTCTTCCAAGACCTCGGTTTTCAATAAATTCACCCTTGAAAAAGAGCGCTCCCTGGCCTTTCTTAAACTTGCGGTTGCCGATTTGATCACCACCGACAATGCATTGATCACAAACTTTTCCGGACAGCTTATTCCCGCAGCCGTCAGCCATACCCTCAGGGTGTGTTTAATTGCACCCCAAAAGTACCGAATTGCCGCTGCCGCCGAGCAGCAGGGCCTGTCGGAAAAAGATGCCGCCAAGCTTGTTCAGAGGCGCGAAGAAGATTGTTCCTTCTGGATTGACTCTCTGTTGGGCAACAGTGATCCCTGGGATCCCGCCCTTTATGACATTGTCATTCCGGTGGATAAAATGTCGGCGCAGGCTGCGGCAGCCCTCATAGCGGACTATGCCGGCAAGGACATCATCCAGCAGACGGTCGAATCAAAGCAGGCCCTGCAGGATTTCCGACTGGCGGCGACAACAGCGACCGCCCTGGTTCAGCAGGGACATACCGTGGAAGTTAGCGCTAAAAACGGCGCCATTACGTTGACCATCAACAAGCATGTCCTCATGCTCAGCCGGCTCCAGGAAGAACTCAAATCAATCGCCGAACCGATTGCCGGAGTTAAGTCGGTGGTAACGAAAATCGGCAAAGATTTTCATAAAACCGATATCTATCGTAAACACGATTTTGAAATGCCGTCCAAAGTGCTGCTGGTGGACGACGAACGCGAATTCATTCAAACGCTGTCCGAACGGCTGATAATGCGGGATATGGGCTCGGCGGTCGCCTATGACGGCGAGTCGGCGCTTAACCTGATCAAAGAGGACGAACCTGAGGTCATTATTGTCGATCTTAAAATGCCCGGCGTTGATGGCTTGGAGGTTTTGCGGGAAGTAAAAAAAACCCGCCCGGAGATCGAGGTCATCATTCTCACCGGACACGGTCACGAAGCAGACCGGCAATTATGTATGCAGCTGGGTGCTTTTGCCTACCTGCAAAAACCCCTGGACATTAATGTCCTCAGCGAAACGATTCAAAAAGCCAACGAAAAAATACGGCAGAAGAAGGGGCAGAAGGATTAGGGGATTGGGGGATTCTTGAATCACTAAATGGCTAAATCATGTGCTTGGTTTAAAACATGTCGATACTTAAAAAATTGAAACCCAGTTTTCTGGATCACAAAGACGTCACCGCCGGACCGTACCAGCACCACTTTGACTTTTTGCGAATCTGGAAGCGCGCAATTCTGGTGACGGCGACCGTAGCGCTCGTGCCCTTAATCATCTGGGCCATGTCCGGATACCGCCTCACCATGGAAACCATCGAGTCGGAACTGGTGCTGCGCACGTCCCAGCTTGTTTCGAATTCCTGGCGATCGGTTTCCTTGTTTCTGACCGAACGCAGATCGGTGTTGGATTTTATTGCCCATGACAATCGGCTGGAAACCTTGAAAGACCCTGCCCGCTTAGCCGACATTCTGACGAACCTCAATGAACGATTTGGCGGTTTCATCGATTTGGGTGTTATCGACAGCAGCGGCAAACAGATATCCCATGCCGGTGCGCATCAATTGGAAGACCTGGATTACAACCTGCTACCCTGGTTTCGTGAGGTCCTGAACCGTGGCGTCTATATCAGTGAATTGGTCACGGGAC
>JBAVYC010000841.1:0-1573 GCA_049698595.1 Desulfobacterales bacterium
GGGTTAAGTCCATTATGGTTCTCCCGCAAAATCTCCGAAATCTCTTAAATTCTTTTTAAGACCCCTTCCCCGGGTGGGAAAGGGGTCGCAGATTGCTCGTATCAGTCATGTCTGAAAGGGTGCTCGAACCGGTGCGATTTAACTCGCTCTTTCGACAATCGTGACAACACCGGTATCACCATCGACTTTGACGATATCTCCGGTTTTGATAGCGGCTGTGGCGATGCCGCAGCCGGTTACCGAAGGTACGCCATATTCACGGCAGACAATCGCTGCATGGCTGGTCAGTCCGCCGATGTCGGTTACCGCGGCTTTGATATTGGTGAACACCGGGGCCCAGGAAGGATTGGTCGACGGGCAAACCAGAACCTCACCCGGTTGCAGGTCAACAATGTCCTTGAGCCGTTTGAGGACCCGCGCAGGACCTTCAGCCATACCGGCCGAAGAAGCAAAACCCTTGATTTCAGACATGTCCGCACCGGCCGTGGTGCCGGTGCCTTTGAGCCATTCCTTAACCTTGTCGGTGGTAATACCCCACAGCATGATGGTGAACGGTTCGGCCACTTCTGCGGGCGGCACGCCCAGCGCCGGTGTCGGATTCCATTCGACGGCAGCCTCGAGGATCTTTTTGCGTTTTGCGGCCTTGGATTTATAGAATTCACCTCTGACCGGGATGTCCACGCCCAGGGCCCAGGCGGTGGCTACTTCAGTTAAAAGCTGTGGAATCTCGTAGCGGTTGAACATAAATATGTCGTTCACCTTATTAATCATTCCATTGTCGACCAGAAGGGACCCAATTTGTCTGATTTTTTTATACCAGATGGTGTGAAACCAGTGCTCGACCCAAAAGAGATGATCCTCGGCGTAGCGGTAGATAGTTCGGATGGTGTTATAGGCATCGTCAAATGCTTTGCGGTCGTCGTCGGTTTGGATCATCTTGCGGTATTCGGCGACAATTTCATCGCGTTCCTTCTCGATATTATCCAGGGAGCGCTCGATGGTTTCGCCCTTATCCAGCCTTTCCACATAACCTCTGATATAGCTGTAGGGAATCTCCAAATCGGTGAGCCAGCTGCCCTCATGGTTATACCAGCCGCTGCCGCAGGATACGTAAAACCAGGGATCACTTGACTTTTCATATTCGGCCAACCAGTTTTTACCGGCGTCTGATTGTTGAAGCTCGGCAACCTTATCGGCGGCGGATTTAGTGCTCTTGAGAATAGTGCCTACACCGTCCGAAGAAACTGCCAGCCGGGCCAGGCGGCAAAGCTCTTCTTCGGGTCGGAACATGGAAACATAAGCTCCGGCCACCATCTTACCGATGGCACTTTCGCTGATACCGGGAAAAAGCTTGCGGGACACGTCGGCGAACATGAGATAGGCCAGATAGGTCAAGTTGAGCATTTCGAAATGATATTGCCAGCCTTTGAACATCTGGTTGACCAGCTTGTCGAAAGACTCGATCAGGTTATAGCTGTCGTAATAACCTGTAGGTGCCGGCAGGACCTGGTCGTCAGGAACAAATTTTGGCAGTTCACTGGGTACCTGAACCGCGTTCATTTCTTCACCCAGA
>JBAVYC010000842.1:0-2903 GCA_049698595.1 Desulfobacterales bacterium
GTTCGCTGGTGCCGACAGCAACCGCAGAAAAAGGCGGTGGTGGTCTATGATACCATGTGGCATAGCACGGAAAAGATGGCAAATGCCGTGGTGGCCGGTATCAACAAAGAAGGGGTCCCCGCTAAACCGCTTCATTTGAGAAAAACCCATCGAAGTGAAATAATGATGGAAGTTTTCGATGCCGGCGCAGTCGTGATTGGATCCCCGACCTTGAACAATCAACTGTATCCCACTTTAGCCGATTTTCTCACCTATATGAAAGGGCTTAAGCCGTTAAATAAAATTGGGGCGGCTTTTGGATCCTACGGCTGGAGCGGTGAAGCTGTCAAAATGATCAACCAAGAGCTCGAGACCATGAAATTTGACATCGTCGATCCGGGTCTGCGAGTCCAGTATGTACCGGACAAGGAGGCACTGGAATCCTGCTATGCCCTCGGCCGTAAAATTGGCAAGGCGGTATTGGATTTTTAGTATGAAAATTCCCGTGGTTGACCTTAGTTCGTGTATTCGATGTGGCATATGCCAGGATCTGTGTCCGCAAGTATTCAGATTGAAAGATGCCGGCTATGTCGAAATTGCGGAATTGGCTGACTATCCGGAACTCGAGGTCAATGATTGTATAAAGTGTTGCCCGACAGACTGCATCTACTGGGAAGAAGCGTAAGACCCCTGCACGTTAAACTTGATGGTTGGAAATCATGATCGCTTCCGCATGATCCCACCTTAATCGATAAATTTCGCAAATTAGACGGATCAATTACATAAAAAAAATACAGATCAAAGCGGTGCAACAAATCCGCAATTCAAAATCCAAAATCTAAAATTTCCCCAAGAGGCTGTCATGAAAAAATTCGCTCTATTTGTATACAACGGCGACCCCATGTGTTTCATACACGTCCTGTTGAATGCGCTTGATATGGCTGAAAAAGGGTACGAAGCCAAAATTATTATTGAAGGTGCGGCCACTAAATTAATTTTGGAGTTGGAAAAAAAGGGCAATCCCTTGCATCAACTCTGGCAAAGGGCCAGGGCCAAAGGATTGGTGGAAGGGGTCTGCAAAGCCTGCGCGAATAAAATGGAAACGATAGTGGCCGCCAAAACCCTGGGATTGCCGCTTTTGGAGGACATGCTGGGACACCCGGGCATAGCCCGATACCGGGATGCGGGTTTTGAAGTCATTACGTTCTAATGAAAAATGATAACATAAGCGGCCGGCAACTCAAAAAACAGATGCTGCAAATACTGCTGGCTGAAGATTATGTAAAAAGGCTCGCTGAAATTCGTCGACTCCCGCCCAGAAGGGTCGTGGGCCCACTTTTTTCTTATTTGTGCAGCCTGGATGAGCTTGTCAAATGGCGCGCGGTAACGGCCATGGGAATCATAATTTCGGATCTGGCGACATCTGATCTGGAGTCGGCCAGAGTCGTCATGCGCCGATTCATCTGGAATTTGAACGATGAATCCGGCGGGATCGGCTGGGGGTGCCCCGAATCCATGGCAGAAGCCATGGCCCGCAATGAAAACCTGGCCGCAGAATACGCGTGTATCCTTATCTCCTACCTTCAGCCGGATGGAAACTATCTGGAACACGAAGGTCTGCAGCGGGGTGTGCTGTGGGGTTTTGGCCGACTGGCTCATAACCGGCCGCAGTGCGTGCAAGCCGCCGCCGGTTTGCTGCTGCCCTATATGCGATCCGCAGACCCCTATCTCAGGGGGCTTGCTGTTTGGGCGGTCAGCCCAATCTTGAGTGCAGAGGCGAGTGACGCCCTGCAACAACTTGCCCGGGATCCGGCCGGACTGGTGCTGTTTCGCAATGAAAAACTCGCTCAATATTCAGTCGGCCAATTGAGCAGGGAGGCATTGGCACAGCTTGAGCAATAGGAGTATTCGCAATATGGAATGGACCCAAGACGCTGATGAAAGCATCCAAAAAGTGCCTTTTTTTGTGCGCAAACGGGTCAGGGCACGGGTCGAAAAAGAAGCAAAAGAGGCCGGTAAAGAAATCGTCTCAAAAGCCGATGTCAAAGCGACCCAGGCCCGATATCTGGCTGGAATGGCTTCCGAAATAAAGGGCTATCAAATCGACACCTGTTTCGGGCCCGGTGGATGTCCGAACCGGGCGGTCGTCAGCGATCAACTCCTGCAAAAAATCGAGTCCCTGGTCAAAGATAAAGACTTGCTGGCATTTCTTAAAAAAAGGGTTGTAGGGGACCTGAAATTTCACCACGAATTCAGGATTACACTGGCAGAATGCCCCAATGCCTGCTCTCAGCCTCAGATAAAAGATATCGGCATCATCGCTGCCTGCCCACCGCAGTTAACCGAAACACCGTGCACCCTGTGCGAAGCATGTGTCGACGCCTGTAAAGAACGCGCAATAACTTTGGACAGCGCAAAAGAATATCCGCAAATCGATTTCAGCTGCTGTCTGGATTGTGGAAAGTGCATGCAGGTCTGCCCCACCGGTACGATTTCACAGGGCGCAAAAGGATTCAGGGTCCAACTGGGGGGCAAACTCGGCCGGCATCCACAGCTGGCAAAGGAACTGCCCGGAATTTACAGTCAACATCAGGTTTTGCAGATCGTAAAAGACTGCCTGGACGTTTACACGCAAAACAGCCAACACGGCGAACGCTTTGGTCAAATCTTAACATCCGCCGATTTCGAAAAGATAGCAATGCGCTACAAACGATAATGGTAAAGACTCGGCCACTAAGACACGGTTGAATGGATTCGATTATATTTTCGTTTTTGGACAGGATTTACAGGATTAAGGGGATATTTTCGCCTGCAGCGAGGTACTTTTAGGCCAAAGGCCTTTTTATCCGGATAATCCTGTAAATCCTGTCTGATATTCTTATTTATTAGAATCCATTCCTCAAGTTTTGCGATAATATATATAG
>JBAVYC010000843.1:0-4963 GCA_049698595.1 Desulfobacterales bacterium
ACAAAAAACATGACCATAGTATTATGACCATGTCATTTGTATAAACCCAATTGAGGAAACCATCATGGAGCAAATGATTTCTAAATCAAAATTTAAGCCTCGCGCTTTGCATTATTTCCGTGAAATTGAGAAGACTGGACGGGAATTGATTATCTGCGATCGTGGCAAACCGGTCTTAAAGATTGTGCCTTATGCAGAAAATCCCGAAAAGGCCTTGAAGGCCCTTCGCAATACGGTCATTAATTATACGGATCCAACTGAGCCGGTCGGACTGGAAGATTGGGAAATGATACCCTAACGTTGCAACATTGGGGTTTAAAATGATTGTGCTGGATACGCACACCTGGATATGGTTTATCAGTAAACCGGAGGTCCTGTCAAAGAGAGCTAAGAAAGCAGTGTCCGCCGCTGTAAAGGAGAAAAGCGTTTTAATCTCATCAATTAGTGCTTGGGAAGTCGCTCTTCTGGTGATTAAAAAGAGATTAACGCTTTCGCTGGATGTTACCGATTGGATAGCAAAATCCGAAGGCCTGCCATTTATTCAATTCATAGAGATTTCCAACGCCATAGCAATTAAATCGGTAAACTTGCCCCAACCCCTTCACCCGGATCCCGCGGATCGGATAATCATAGCCACCGCGCTGTCGGCTGGAGTTCCTTTGGTGACTAAAGATAAAAAATTATTGAATTATCCCCATGTTAAAACCATCTGGTAAAAAAGAAAGGACAACACATTGGACATCTGGATGACACTCAGAAAAGCCCGGGACTTATATCCCGCTAAGGTGGGTGTTGTGGACGGCGACCGTACGTTCACCTACGCCCGGATTGGTGAACGGGTTAATTCACTGGCACGCTTTTTCCAGACCCGGGACATCAAACCCCGGGACCGCATCTCCATTCTCGAGGTCAACTCCCTCGCCTTTTTGGAAACCTACTATGCAGCCGCCGGAATCGGCGCCATTTTGAATCCGCTCAACTATCGCCTGGCACCCCAAGAAATTGCATACATTTTGAGAGATTCCGGCTCCCGCTGGCTGGTGGCCGGATCCCGTTTCGCTTCCCTGGTGAAAGGAATTCTGGACGAAGACACACCGCTGGAGGGTATTCTCCAGATCGGGGATTCACCCTCTTTTTCTGAGGGGATCACATGTTACGAATATGAAAACATGATTCACCGCCATGCCGGTATTTTTGAACCCGTTGCAATCCGCGAAGATGATGTTGCCCATCTTTATTATACCAGTGGCACCACCGGCCGCCCCAAAGGCGTTATGCTCACCCATAAAAACGTTTGCTTCCATGCCCTCGGAACCATTGCCGAACTTAAACTCACGGACAGTGACATCTGGGGTCATATTGCGCCCATGTTTCATCTGGCCGATGCCTGGGCCGCATTCGCCATTACCTGGGTGGGCGGCTGCCACGTGATGGTGGCCCAGTTCGAGGCCGAGGCCGTGATGGCCACCATTGAGAGGGAACGCATCACGCTGAGCAACATGATCCCCACCATGCTCAATCTGATGATCAAGCACCCCAAGGTCGGCGAATTTGATTTTTCAAGCCTGCGGGTAATTCTAAGCGGCGGGGCGCCCATCGCGCCGGAAGTCGTCCGACGTATTATGGAGGCCTTTGGTTGTGATTATATTCAAACCTACGGCATGACCGAGACCAGTCCATATCTGACATTCAGTATTATAAAGCAGCACTTGCAGAACCTGCCGCCGGAAGATCAATTCAAATACAAATCCAAGACCGGTCGCCCTTTCATGGGGATCGACCTTAAAGTGGTGGACGAAAATGGAAACCCCGTCGCAGCGGATGAAGCGCAGGTGGGTGAGATCTGGGTCCAGGGCGATACCGTCAGCCCCGGATACTGGAACCTGGAGAAAGAAACCGAACAGGCCTTTTCGAATGGTTGGCTTCGCACCGGCGATCTGGCAGTAGTCGATACCGAAGGGTATGTCAACATCGTGGACCGTAAAAAGGACATGATCGTCACCGGCGGCGAGAATGTGTATTCTACGGAAGTGGAAAATGTGCTCTATATGCACCCCAAGGTGCTGGAAGCCGCCGTGTTCAGCGTGCCGGATGAAAAGTGGGGTGAAGCGGTATCGGCGGCCGTGGTCCTCAAAGAAAACGAATCCGTCACCGAAATGGAAATCATCCAATTCTGCAAACAGCACCAGGCCTCATACAAAGCGCCGAAATCCATCGTCTTTTTGGATGCACTTCCCAAAACCGGCTCGGGCAAGATTTACAAGAAAGCACTGCGGGATCCTCATTGGAAATAAATTGGCGTAGTATTCGAGAGCTTTACTGGTAATCAATCCCGGATTTACGATGAACTGATTCGATGGTAGCAGAACTTACGCCAATTTATATGAATTGAGTATATCAACAGAAATATAATTTTTTTTTGAGACATTCAGAAATATAATAAAAAATTATTGACAAGATCACAAGCAGCGTTTAAGAAAAAATTAGTGCTCTTCTAAAAAGAAGGAGATGTGCCAATGGGTCAAAAAAACTGGGAAACTCATAATCCTTCCGGAAGCAAACGCGTCATTGTCACCAAAAAATTGCCGGGCACGCGATGGTTGGACATCCTGACAGGGGCCGGATGCAAGGTTGAAATCTGTACTTCCACTGAAGTGCTCAGCGTTGCTGACATCAGGGCCGCCATGGGGACTCAGTGTGATGGCGTCCTCGGCCAGCTGACGGAAGACTGGGGGGATGAGCTCTTTGCGGCCCTCAAGGCCGCCGGCGGCAGGGCCTACAGCAATGTTGCCGTAGGCTATAACAACGTCGATGTGGAGGCCGCCACCCGGTACGGCATCCCGATGGGAAATACCCCGGGCGTATTGACGGAAACCACGGCTCAAATGGCGGTCACACTGACCTTTGCGGCGGCCCGGCGGACCGGTGAAGCCGAACGTTTTCTGCGGGCCGGCAAATACAAGGGCTGGTTGATGACGCTTTTTCTGGGAGAACTTTTGTGGCGCAAGACAGTTGGGGTAATCGGCGCCGGCCGCATCGGGGCGACTTATGCCCGTATGATGGTGGAAGGCCACAAAATGAATCTGATCTATTACGACATTTACCCGAATAAGGACCTCGAAAATTATATTGCCGCCTATGGAGATTTTCTCAAATCCCGTGGTGAAGCGCCGGTATCCTGCAAGCGCGCTGATACCGTAGCGGAAGTATTGCAACAGGCCGACTGCGTCAGCGTGCACACCGTGCTGGATGAATCGACCCACCATTTGATAAATGCCGCAAGCCTGGCGTTGATGAAAGAAAATGCAATATTGGTGAATACCAGCCGCGGGCCTGTGGTTGATGAAGCCGCCCTGGTTTCCCATTGCCAAAAACATCCGGATTTTCGGGCCGGTCTGGATGTATTCGAAGATGAACCGCAAATGAAACCGGGACTGGTCGAACTGGACAATGTGCTGATCGTCCCCCACATTGCCTCGGCAACCCGCTGGACCCGGGAAGGTATGGCCACTCTGGCAGCCGGCAATGTCGCCGGCATTTTGATGGGTTACCCGATTTGGAATAAACCGGATATTCTTCTTTTTTTGGAAAAAGATCCGCCCAAGGCTGCGCCGAGCATTGTCAACGCAGCGGCATTGGGCCTGCCGGTGTATGGGGGTTAAAATTATTAAGAAGGGAAAAGCCATGAAATTTGCAGAACGAGTCGCTCATTTAGGTACGGAAACAGCATTTGCCGTCTCTGCCGAGGCCACTGCCTTTGCGGCTAAGGGCAACAAAGTGTATCCTTTTCACCTGGGAGACCTGAATCTGAAAACCCCGGCCAATGTGTTAACGGCCGGCATCAAAGCCATGCAAGATGGCAAGACCAACTATTGTGCCAACGCCGGAGTTCCTCAACTGCGTGAAATCCTGGCGGACGATGTCAGCGCTACGCGCAAAACGCAATACTCGCTGGAAAATGTGGCCATCCAGCCGGGCGGCAAGCCGACCATCGGCAAATTTTTCCTGACGATGATGAATCCGGGCGATGAGGTGCTGTATCCCAACCCGGGTTACCCCATTTACGAATCACAGATCGAGTTCCACGGCGGCAAGGCGGTACCCTATGGCTACATCGAGGGCAAAAGTAATTTTGACATCGACACGGATATGCTTGAAAGCCAAATTACGCCGCGCACGCGGCTGCTGGTGCTCAACGACTTGCAAAATCCCACCGGCGCTGAATGCTCGCAGGCCGAACTTGAAAAGATCGCGGAACTGGTGCTCAAATACGATCTCTATGTTCTGTGTGACGAAGCCTATTTCGACATTCGCTATGAAGGCCAGAGCAAATCACTGGTCTCCCTGCCGGGTATGGCCGAACGATGCGTTATTCTGTATACTTTCTCCAAAAAATTTGTCATGACCGGTTGGCGCCTGGGTGCGACCATCGGACCCCAAGAAATTATTGACATCATCATCAAGCTCAATGTGAACGAGGAGTCCTGTTCAAACCATTTTGTCCAATATGCTGCTATCGAGGGTTTGACCGGGGATCAGGCCGAAACCAGACAGGTTCTTGAGACACTGAAGGAGCGGCGCGATCTAACCGTGGATCTACTAAACGACATTGAAGGAATAAGCTGCATTCGCCCAAATGCCACGTTCTACCTGTGGCCGAATGTCACCGGAGCCATGCAGAAGACAGGACTGACCGATTATGACAATTTTCGACGAACCGTGCTGCACGAAACCGGTGTGTCGTTTTGCACCCGCCTGCATTTTGGCCGGCCCCTGGAAGGCGAGGACAATTATTATATCCGGATGGCCTATTCGGGGATCAATCCGCCGGAAATTAAGGAAGGTCTCGGCAAACTTAAGGCCTTTATAGAAAGTTAAACTGATCGGTTCCAGGTTCAGAGTTCAAGAGAAAAAAAGAATTATCTTCTCAATTCCGTCACTTGCCTGGATTAGACGCTCACTC
>JBAVYC010000844.1:0-2770 GCA_049698595.1 Desulfobacterales bacterium
CATGGGTGCCGGGGCGGTGGATGCCAATTTCAAAAGCTCTAACATGGTGCCCCAGGGCCCGGTGGTGCTTGCCGGAAGCGGCCCCCTGCTCCTCTTAACAGCCGGTCACCTGGTCAGCTTCGGTGTCTCCATCACTGCGGTTCTGGACACTACCCCCCGGGGCAACTTCCTGCCGTGTTTGCCGTCGGTGCCAAAAGCGCTGAGACGGCCGGACTATCTTTTCAAAGGTCTTGGCATGATTGTGAATCTGAAGCTTTCCGGCATCCGGTACGTCCGCGGCGTTACAGAATACCAGGCACATGGTTCAGACTGCCTGGACCATGTCTCGTTTAAGACGTCCGACAGGTTGGACAGCCTGGAAGCAGGGGTAATGGTGGTCCACGAAGGCATTGTGCCGCGCTGTGATTTAACCCGCCAGATCGGCATCACCCATCTCTGGGATCCGGTTCAGCGGTACTGGTATCCGAAAACCACTACCCTCGGCCGGACAGAGATGAAGGCCATCCATGTGGCCGGCGACGGGGCCTTTGTCCATGGCGGCGTTTCTGCGCAACTGAAGGGTGCCTTTGCAGCCATGGACATGGCCGAATCACTAAAGGCCTTGCCGCAACAGAAAAAAAACGGTGTTGCCCGTAGGCTCAGGCGACAGCTGCATCGCGAGCTTGCTCCCAGACCTTTTGTGGATGCCCTCTACAAGCCCCGAGCCAATCTCTACCGCCTGCCCCCGGATACCCCGGTTTGCCGCTGTGAAGCCGTGACTGCCGGCGACATCCACCAAGCTATCGCCGAGGGCTGCCGCGATCCCAATGAGATAAAAGCCATGACCCGCTGCGGCATGGGACAGTGCCAGGGTCGCATGTGCGGCCTTGCCCTGGCTGAAATCACGAGTGATCTTCTGAAACTCGAACCCAGTGACCTTAAATCCTTAAACATCAGACCGCCGGCACGTAACATTTCGCTTTCAGAACTTGCCGGATTAAGCCTCCTGGAGACAACACCCCAATGAAGCCGGCCGACGTCATCATCATCGGTGCCGGGTTGATGGGCTCAGCCACTGCCCTCTGGCTTGCCCGAGCCGGAAAAAAAGTCCTGTTTCTGGAAAAGGAGCATGCCCCCTGCCATGCATCCGCAGTCAATGCCGGCGGTGTCAGGCGCCTGAACCGGGCCCTGGCAGAAATCCCCCTGTCGGTTGCCGCGATGGAGCTGTGGCATCGTCTTCCGTCCATCGTAAGCAGCGACTGCGGATTTGAGCCGGTCGGCCAGGTTCGCATCGCTCCGGATGACAGCGCCATGGCTCTGTTTGAGCAGCGGGTCAATCAGGTCCGGGCACTGGGATTCCATCACGAGGAGCTGGCAACGGCGGCGGAGATCAAACGCCTGGTTCCAGCCTATGCCGGCAAATGCTGCGGCGGGATCGTGTCAATAGACGACGGCCATGCGTCACCGGCCCAGACCTTGAGGGCGTTTTTCAATGCCGCCTGCGCAGCAGGTGCCGAATTGGTTACCCGCTGCAGTGTCGCTGATATCTCCCCCGCTAAAGACGGAATTACGGTCGTATCCCAAGATGGGCGTCGTTTTAATTCAGACGTGGTGATTAACTGTGCCGGAGCCTGGGGAAACCGCATTGCTGCGTTGGTTGACGATTACCTGCCGATGGAGTCCGTCGGACTATCCATGATGGTTACCGCCCGCATGCCCAGGTTCATCACACCTGTGGTCGGCGTGCATGGCAGAAAACTCTCGTTCAAGCAGCCGGCCAACGGTACCGTTGTCATTGGCGGGGCCCACCGGGCAATTCTGGATATGGACACAGAAAAAACTGTTATCGATTTTTCCGAGATGAAGCAAAGCGCCGCAACGGTGCTGGAGCATTTCCCCGTCATGCAACAGGCAACCGTTGTCCGCTGTTGGGCCGGTATCGAAGGCCTGATGCGTGACGGACTGCCCGCCATCGGGGAATCGCCGACAACTCCCGGACTGTTTCATGTCTGCGGTTTTTCCGCCCATGGGTTTCAGCTGTCTCCCATGGTCGGTCGCCTGGTAGCCGATCTTGCCATGGGTCGCAAGCCCGAAGTCTCGCTGGCGGCATTTTCCGTGAATCGATTTAGCTGAAACCTAACTGATCGGTTCAGAGTTCAGGGTTCAACGTTCAAGGTTAATCGGTTCGGGTTTAGCCCCAATCTGAACCATTGATTCGTCGGCACTGAGGGAAACCGAATAAAAATAGAACTATATTTAGGATGTTGAGTCTATGCGACTGAAAATAGTGTTGCTTGGACTTGTAATTACCTCTGAACACAAATAACCCTGAACGTTGAACCCTGAACCGTTCAACCTATGTATAAAGAGCTTCCTATGACCACCATACTCGACTTCATATCAAACCTAAAAATTGAGACCATTCCTAAACCAGCACTTCGGACAGCGCGCCTCTGCCTCCTGGATGCTGTCGGCTGCATGGTCTGCGGGATGAACTACCCCCCGTTGCTTGCCATGGCCGGGACGATTGCCGAAGCCAATCCCGGCTCAAGCGCCATCGTGGCAACCCCATTTTCTTCCACCCGCGCCTGGGCAGCGTTTATCAATACCCATGCCGGCACGTATTTTGACCTTGACGACGGTCATCGTAAAGCCCAGGGACATCCGGGCGGGGTTATTGTGCCCCTGTCTCTGATGCTGGCTGCCGAAAACGGCTGCAACGGCGGTGAGTTGTTGGCGGCCATTGTGGCCGGATACGAAACCGCTGTGCGCAGCGCGTTGATCTTGCGCC
>JBAVYC010000845.1:0-1673 GCA_049698595.1 Desulfobacterales bacterium
TCCTGCTCCATTCTTGTCTCTTACTCAAAAAAAATTTTCAAGGAAAGCCGTAATTTTATTCACGATGTATCATTCGCTCCCGATGGATCGCTTCAATCAGAAATGCCAGCCAGAGTGTTAATATCCCAGTGCTGATCCGGACTGTAGAGTTTACTCATCATCCCTTCAGCATGTTGTCCACTCAAGGAAGTTTTATTCAAATTAAGCTCATCAATCTCCTGGCTAATCCTATGATTTCCCAACTCAAGTTTGGCCTTGTTTCCCATCATCTTCACTCCATACCTGGGAACCTTTCCTTCAACCAGCGTATGCATCACCACATTATCATTGATTGAATAGGTATGAAATTCAATCTGGGCGGATCGTTTGAGAGAAATCTTTTCTGCGTGCATTTTCAGAATTAGTTCATCCTCCTCTCTAAGAGTAACTTCTAATTTCTCATCCTGATCCTGGAAAGTGATTTCAGACAGAAATTTAGGATAGTTATAGAAATGGACACCACCCTTGCGAGCAATCTCGGTGGTAACCGGCAGATGATGTATGTAAAAGGAAATGTTTGGATTTTCTTGACAAAATAAATTAAAAAACGGTAACTTGGCCAGAAATTAGTGCTCCGATAACCAATTCGTTTACTAATGTACAGGACTCAATAGATGAATAATTCCCGATTAGTTTATTCAACGGAATCAGGTAAAATCTGCCCATCGTGTCAAAAATCTATTTCGGAATGTACCTGCAAAAAGAAAAAATCAAGATCTCATACAAACATAAAATATGATGGCGTAATTCGGGTCCAGCGTGAAGTAAAGGGACGTAAAGGTAAAACAGTGACCACAGTTTCAGCCTTTCAACTTGCTGACGATGAATTAAAAAACCTTGCCACTCAATTAAAGCGCCGATGCGGGACTGGTGGTTCCGTAACCGAAGATGATTTAATACGAGGGGATCATATTTATGTGAGGCGAAAAGGACTGCTCTATTCTCATCATGGAATATATGCCGAAGGAGGAACTGTCATTCATTATAAGGGTGCAGATAAGGAGAAACGGGACCCAGCGGTCATAATTACAGACATAGATAATTTTCTCAATGGTGGAAAGCTCAGAAGGCGTAATTACCAGGAACGTTTACCGCATTCTGAATCTCTGAGAATTGCCCGAGAACATCTTTCAGAAAAAGGGTATTCTCTCCCGTTTAACAATTGCGAACATTTTGCCACCTACTGTGCCTCTGGAAAAAAGAAAAGTAAGCAAGTTCGAAGGGCAATTGGTAGTTTTGTTACTATTACGGTTTTTGCAACCGGCTCCTTTATCCTAAAAGCGATAACAAGGAAAAAGCAGGGGTAAGCTATAATCAAGAAGAGCCATACAGGAGATATATCATGAGTATAGCTAAAGATGATTTCGATGATCTCAGATATGCGAAAACTCTACTTGAAAATCCGAGCTTGGCAGCCAAAATATCTAATTTATTGGGAACCTCTATAGAGAAAGGTTTAGAGCACCTGCCGGAAAAATGGAAGGGCGTCGTTCAAAAGGCAACAGAAAAATCACTTGAAAAAGCGCTTAATTTTGCCATTCAAACACTGAATGATAGAACGAGAACAGCTGCTTCGGAAAAGACTCATAAAATTCTCGTGTTTGCAACAGGAGCTGGGGGCGGATCTTTTGGTC
>JBAVYC010000846.1:0-10017 GCA_049698595.1 Desulfobacterales bacterium
GAAGCGGGGACCTTTTTGATGGCCGCCATTTTGACCCGGGGGGAGGTGACCCTACTAAATTGTGAACCGGATCATGTCGGCGCGCTGATAGACAAGTTGCGGCTTACCGGCGCCGAAATTGATGTCAGCGGTAGTAGCATCCATGTAAAGAGCCGGCAAAACATTGCCAGCGTCGATGTTAAGACCCAGCCCTATCCTGGATTCCCGACGGATATGCAGGCCCAGTTTATGGTGCTGATGAGCATCGCGGACGGTACCAGCACCATTTCCGAAACCATCTTTGAAAACCGATTTATCCATGTCAGCGAATTGAGACGCATGGGGGCGGATATCCAGGTGTCCGGTAATATTGCCATTGTTAAAGGGGTACCCCACTTGTCCGCTGCCCAGGTAATGGCGACCGATCTGAGAGCCAGCGCATCCCTTATCCTCGCGGGTCTGGTCGCCCACGGAAAAACAGAAGTCAATCGGGTCTATCATCTGGATCGCGGATATCAATCTATCGAAAAAAAATTTTCAGCCCTGAACGCCTCCATTCGAAGGGTAAAATAAAGAATCCATGAGTGATAACATCTACTTTCGCCCCGCGATTCCACTTCTGATTTCCCTGATATGCGGAATCCTGTTCGGGTCCGGTATTGCGGGATATGCGATTTGGGCCACGGTTGCTGCTATTGTATGTATCGGTTTTTGTTTGCGGCAAATTTTCCGCAAAAAAAATGCACGGATCCTTCCGATCGTGCTTTTTGTTTCCCTGGGTTACCTGTCCGTCCAACCCTGGGTATCTCCCAGGTTATCTGGCAATCATATCCTTCACTATTCGGATACCCAGCGCTGGGATATTACGGGGCGGATCGCCGATGAACCGCGAAAAATAAATCACCGCACACGATTTCAATTACAGACGACATCCCTTGGCGGTGATGGTCAAAAGCGTGCTGTCAGCGGAAAACTGCGTGTGACGGCAGTCGGCAATATCCCGGACCTTTCGGCCGGAGATTGGGTTCGGTTCAACAGTCGAATCCGGTCGCTCAGCAATTTTAAAAATCCCGGTGGATTTGACTACAAGAAATATATGGCTTTTAAAGGCATCCGGGCATCCACATATATTAAAGGAGACACGCTTGTTATCATTGATAAGCATCCGGTGGGGGGATTTTTTCATATCATAGAGAGCGTCCGCAGCACATTTGCCGGTCTGATTGAAAAATCGGGGCATACCCAGGCCCAGGGGGTGTATAAGGCCCTCATTATCGGAGATCGTTCCCAGATTTCTCCTGAAACCAGGCAAGCCTTTAATCGGGCCGGAGTGGGGCATCTGTTGGCTATCTCCGGGCTGCACATCGGGATTGTCGCCACCGTGGCCTTTGGTTTTTTTCACTGGCTGATGACGCGATTCAAACCATTTTTATGGCGGGCGTGGACGCGCAAAGGAGCGGCGCTCTCATCCTTGCTGCCGATATTTGCCTATGGGATAATGGCGGGTTTTACACCGTCTACCCAGCGTGCTGTCATTATGGTTTCGGTATTTTTGTTGACCTTTTTATTTGAAAGGGAACAGGATCCTATAAACACGTTGGCCCTGGCCGCATTGATGATTCTGGTTGCAGATCCGCCGTCTCTTTTTTCCATATCCTTCCAGCTATCCTTTACGGCCGTATTCGCTATAATTTATGGATTTTCCTGGGTGCGAAAGCGGACGACGGCGCCGCCGGTACGGATATCAGGCAACCGGCGTTTACGCATTATCCGCAAGCTGATTTCCTTTTTCCTGGTCTCTTTATTTGCGGTTTGCGGCAGTCTGCCGCTGGTCGCGGTCTACTTTAACCAGGTATCCCTGGTTGGGCTCGTCGCCAATTTCATTGTGGTTCCAATGGTTGGATTCTTTACCATCCCCCTGGGCCTGGTGGCGCTTTTCGTGTCGCCGTTGAGCGCGCCTGCAGCCTTTTGGTGTATTCAGGCAGGCAGCGGAATCCTGACAATCGCATTGGGTGTGGTAGATTTTTTTGCTGATTTGCCCTTCGCCGCCGTTAAAACCTTTACACCGAGTCTGCTTGAAATCGGATGCTATTACGTTTTTTGCTGGGCGCTGTTGAATTTACACCGCCAACCGCGTCCTGCAGCGATAAAGCCCCGGAGCGACGCCGGAGCCGCAATAAAGTCCGTCACAAGCAAGATCAAGACGTCGCTTGCCGGTATCGATTCCGGCCTGGGAAAAATTCAAGGCCTATTCCGGGGTTTGCATTCCGAGGGCATCTCACAAAGCGATCTGGCAATAGCAGCCCTGGTAATGGTCCTTATTACACTGGCTGCCGATACGTGCTATTGGTTGTACCAGCGGTTCGGGTCTGCAGATCTCAGGGTTACAATCATCGATGTCGGTCATGGCAGCTCTTCTCTGCTGGAACTTCCCGGAGGTTATACCATGCTGATCGATGGCGGCGGATTCGCGGATAACTCTGCTTTTGATGTGGGCGCAGCGATTGTTGCACCGCTTTTGTGGAGAAAGAAAATTCGAACCGTTGATACATTGATTCTTTCGCATCCCAACAGCGATCACCTCAATGGGCTGATCTACATCGCCAGGCACTTTCATGTGAAAAATGTATGGACCAACAATGAGGCCCAAAACACGTTGGGGTACAAAAATTTTATGGGGGTTATTTCGGATAAGAAGATTGTTTTGCCTTCATTCTCGGATATGCCCCAAAACCATTCGATCAATGGCGTCAATCTGGATCTTTTGTATCCCCCGCCTGGATTTATAAAGCGGAAAGAAAAGGAAAAGTGGCGCAATGCCAATAACAACTCCCTGGTTGTGAAGGTATCAATGGGATCAACTTCTTTTCTGTTTCCCGGAGATATCATGGCAGCGGCAGAAAAAGAGCTTGTTGGCCTAGCCGGCAAGAAATTAAACAGCACGGTTTTAATTGCGCCTCACCATGGCAGCCGATCGTCAAGCAGCACGGTTTTTTTAGGGGAAGTAAATCCTGAGGTGATCGTTATATCCTCCGGTCGCCAAAGCCGTTTCAAATTGCCGCATCCCGAGATTCTAAATAAATACCAACAACACGGATCCTCGGTTTTCCGCACCGACATCAACGGTGCGGTTTCTCTGTCAACAGACGGTCAACAGCTTGAGATAAAGCCCTTTGTTGCATTTTGAGAATCGAAACCCGCAATCGTTGAGTCAAGTACAATGAAGAAGTTGGTTATTTTCCTGTTCATCACATTGATTCATTTTGGTCTGAGTGTTTTGATTATCCCGATGACCATGTCTGTTGCAGGCGGCCTGAATGCGTCGCAATCGATGCCGACAATTGGTCTGCAAACTCTTGTCGCCGCTACCCGGATATTGCATTTTCCGATCATTTCTCTATCCTGGTATTCCAGAGAGTGGTTCCCGGGAGACTGGATACGCATACCCATATTGATCAATAGTTTTCTATGGGCCGGTGGGATTTGTTTTATGGTTATTGGCTATAAAAAGATGTTGGCAAGGCCGAAATAGTTTAGCCACAAAGGGCCTAACATTTTTCCGAGACTACGCTCGCGAAAAGTGGCCCCTGCGAGG
Source organism: Desulfobacterales bacterium (assembly GCA_049698595.1). Lineage (GTDB taxonomy): Bacteria > Desulfobacterota > Desulfobacteria > Desulfobacterales > JAFDCJ01 > JAFDCJ01. The sequence goes on from JBAVYC010000846.1 coordinate 3,575, forward strand.
CAGTGAATTTAATATTCAATATTCAACCGACAATATTCAATGATTATGGTTCACGCTTTCAGTCCATGGCCGCCAGGACTTCATACCCCTCTTTCTCCAATGTCTCTTTGATGGCCGCTGTCTTGCACACCCCAAGCCTGAAATAATAAATTAGCCGGCCTGTCTGTTGGGCCGTCCTGCCGACATTAATAATATCTGCGCCAATGTCGTTTATAATCTGCAGCGCTTTTTTAAAACTGCCCGGCTGATCTCCGATGACCACATCGATACGCGAGGTTGATGAGAGAATGCCCATCATATCGATAAATGCTCGCAGAATATCCGTGGCCGTTATAATTCCGGTCAGCCGGCCGCTCTTGACTACCGGCATGCCGCCGATTTTGTGATTGTAGATGAGTTGGGCAGCGAATTCAATATCATCGTCCGGACTCACCGTGATCGGATCTTTGATCATTAGATCCCGCAGGCTCAGATCCCCCAGCATGGAAGGGATAAGCCCCTGTTTCAAATCCGCCAGTGTTATGAAGCCTAAGAGCTTATTGCCCTTTGAAACCACCGGCAGATGTCGTATCGAATTGATTTTCATCAACTCGATCGCTTCACTGATGGATGCTTGGGCCGTTATGGTAATGGGGTTTGGAATCATCAACGCGTTAATTTTCATGACATGAGCCCCCTAGGAATGAAGAATGACGATTGACGAATGAAGAATATTGGTTGATGAATAATGCTAGATTATGGATATTTGTTAGCATCCGCACTATGCTTGGAATATGATTACCTGTTCTGTTTGGCAAATCATAATAATGTATGCCGGTCAGAAGCAAGCTGTTTTTTTACTTACTTTTCCAAAAACATGAAAATTTATAGGTTCTCGGCGGGCTTTGCGAGAAAGCACCTTTTTCAGCATTTCCGCTTAGATCAAATACGTCTCCGTATTCGGGAAGCCCTACACCAAGTTATGATCGGTTGAAATCCTTAATTCGTCACTCGACATTCGTCAATCGTCATTTCTTCGATGTCCTGGGCACATAGCTGCAGAGGGGTTCTTCTGCGAGAAAATCACCGGTGGCCTCAAAGGCTCTGGCCCTACAACCGCCGCACACCCGTTTAAATTCGCAGAGACCGCATTTGCCTGCGAGCCTGTCATAGTCGCGCAAAGCCGTAAATACGTCGGCATGCTGCCAGATCTCGGCAAAGGAGCGTTTTCTGACGTTGCCGCAATCTGCATTCAGAAATCCGCAAGGCTGAACGTCTCCCCGGTGGGAGATGAAGCAGAAACCGATGCCGCCCAGGCAACCCCGTGTTACGGCGTCCAGCCCATGGCTTTTAAATGAGATCGACTTGCCTTCTTCTTTGGCCCGCTGTCTGAGGATACGATAATAGTGCGGGGCACAGGTGGCCTTGAGGTCCAGCGGTGTTTTGTCCCGCTGGTCATAGAACCAGTTTAATGTTTGTTCATATTCGGCGGCGCTTATTTCCGTATCAACAATATATTTTCCACGACCGGTGGGAACCAGAAGAAAGATATGATGGGCAACGGCACCGCGTTCGACAGCCAGTTGCTGGATCTTAGGAATTTGGTCAAGGTTCGTTTTGGTAATGGTCGTGTTTACCTGAAAATCCAACCCGACTTTCCTCGCAATTTTCATGGCATTGATGGCACCTTTAAAAGCACCATCTACTTTTCTGAAATTATCATGACTCCGGGCCGTGGCACCGTCGAGGCTGATGCTGATGCGTTTAATACCGCTGGCCACAAGCTTTTTAGCAATATCTTCGGTGACCAATGTTCCGTTGGGCGCCATGACCATCCTGAGGCCTTTCCGGGTGCCGTAGGCGGCGATGTCAAATATGTCTTCCCGCAGCAGGGGTTCCCCACCCGTTAAAATGATGATCGGCTTCGCGACTTCTGCGATTTGATCCAAGAGCCGAAAGGCTTCGGCAGTATCCAGTTCACCGGAATAAGGGCCAGTGGTGGCCGAGGCCCGACAGTGAATGCAGGCAAGATTGCAGTTACGCGTGGTTTCCCAGGCCACGAGGCGTAGCGTAGAACCTTCGCTTTTTTGGTGGGTAGGAGCGCTGTGACCAGGCGATTCAGGTTGTTTGTTTTTCATATTCAAACGTTAGCAATAGGCTCTTGGGCCATTTTTTTCTGACAACATGTTGTAAGATACGGCTTGAGGTTTCAGCACCGCCGCCGGCCTAATCGAATAAGAATCTTCGGCCCTGCGAAATTTTCAAAAAGCGAATATCGAAGTACGGAAAAAAAGAAGAATGGATTCTTATTTTTGAAAAGCAATTGGACAGGATCAACAGGATCGAGCGGCCTTCGGCCGAAGGGCCTCTCGCCGCAGGCGAAAAAAATCCCGTCAATCCTGTCTAAAAAAATAAAATCGAATCCATTCCTCATCCCTTCGATGTTCGTTATTCGATACGGCTGAGCTCGTCGTAGGCTGCGGTTCGCTGTTCGACCCCAATCAGGATTGCAGCACTTGAGCCGCCTCGATGGCAAAATACGTCAGAATGATGTCCGCACCGGCACGTTTGATGGCCGTAAGCGTTTCCATCATTACCTTCGAACCGTCAATCCATCCCATTTTTTCGGCCGCTTTTATCATGGAGAACTCACCGCTGACATTGTAGGCTGCCACGGGCAGATCAATCTCTTCGCGTATCCGGCAGATGATGTCCAGGTAGGCCAGGGCAGGTTTTACCATGATGATATCCGCGCCTTCCTCAATATCCATCGTAGCTTCCCGAATGGCTTCCAATGCATTTGCCGGATCCATTTGATAGGTTCGCCGATCGCCGAATTTGGGTGCAGAATCGGCGGCATCACGAAAGGGTCCGTAATACGCCGAGCAATATTTGGCCGCATAGGACATGATGGGAACCTGACTGAAGTTGTTTTCATCCAGAATTTCGCGGATTTCAGCGATGCGGCCGTCCATCATATCCGAAGGGGCGACCATATCGGCCCCGGCTTTAGCGTGTGACAGTGCCGTGCGGGCGATCAGATCCAGCGAAGCATCGTTATCGATGGTATTGCCGACCACCACGCCGCAATGCCCATGATCTGTATATTGGCACAAACACACATCGGTGACGGCCACCAGGTCAGGCAATTTTTCTTTCACTGCCCTCGCTGCTTTTTGAACAATGCCGTTTTCAGCATAGGCCTGGGTGCCGAGGGCATCTTTTTTTTCAGGGATGCCAAAAATGATAATTGCGGGAATCCCCAGGTCATTAGCCTGCTGGGCTGTTTTAAGAAAATTGTCGATGGACAGATGGAAATGGCCCGGCATCGAGGGGATTGGACTTTTTACATCCTTGCCGGCAATGACAAACAGGGGCAGGATGAGATCGTTCACCGATAAACTGGTTTCGCGGATCATGCGCCGCAGGTTTTCATTTTGCCGTAAGCGCCGGGGCCGGTAATCTGGAAATAGCATAGAGTTTTCCCTCTTTTAATTCAATGTGGCGGGAGCAATAAATCTCCAATTGAGTTAAAACCAATTGGGAGTTATTCGTTTAGTAGGCTTGAAGCTGGGAGGCTGGAAAGCATGGAAGCTCAAAAGTCCTATGTCCTCTTAGCATCCCAGCATTCCGGCTTTCTGGCTTCCCAGCCAATAACCTAATAGGATCATCATACTCTAATAACGAATATCAAATAACCATTAACGCCTAATTGAGCTTTTTTCGCTCATTTAGGGTAAAAGCTAATCACAGTGTACCGGGGTATGGGTCAGGGCGATTTCTTCATCAGTCAGATAACAGGCAGGATCCGGTGCCCAAATATCGCCGCTGACGGCCTCGGCCCGCACCCTGAAATTACCCCCGCAGATATCCAGCCAGCTGCACGTAGCGCATCGTCCTTTCACATATTTTTTCTTTTCTTTCAGCTTGCCCATCAGCGCTTCGGAGGTGTCCGACCAGATTTGCGAAAAAGGGCGATCTTTTATATTGCCAAAACTGTGGTGACGCCAGAATTGATCGGCATATACCTCGCCATCCCAGCTGACGCATCCAATACCGCGGCCGGAATTGTTCCCTTCATTCCATTTTAAAAGCTCCAGGACATCTTTGGCCCGCTCGGGATTTTCTTTCAGCATCCTCAGGTAAATGTAGGGACCGTCGGCATGGTTATCCACCGTCAGTACTTCTTTGGGCTTGCCTTTGTCAAATAAGCGCCTGGTTTCATCAATGATGAGATCCACGGCCGCCCGGGTGCCTTCATGGGTCAAATCTTCTTTTACCAGCTCGGTTCCACGGCCGGCGTAAACGAGGTGGTAAAAACAGACTCTGGGGATATCCATTTCTTCGAGAAGTTGGAATATTTTCGGTATTTCGTTGACATTGAATTTATTGACCGTAAAACGAAGTCCGACTTTTATGCCGGCGGCCTGGCTGTTCTTTATGCCTTCCAACGCCGATCGAAACGCTCCGCTGACGCCTCTGAAACGATCGTTAATTTCCTCCATGCCGTCCAGACTGATGCCGATATAAGACAGCCCGATTTCTTTTAAGTTGCGGGCCATTTCAGGTGTGATTAGCGTGCCGTTGGTGGAAATAACCGCCCGCATTCCTTTTTTGACGGCATAGGCCGCCAACTGTGGAAGGTCTTTGCGTACAAGGGGTTCTCCTCCCGAAAACAACATGACCGGCGAGCCGAAACCGGCAAGATCATCAATTAATTGCTTGCCCTGCTCGGTGCTCAACTCATTGTCAAAAGACGTATTTTTCGCATGGGCATAACAGTGGACGCATTTCAAATTGCACCGTCGTGTCACGTTCCAGACCACAACAGGGCGCTTGTCTTTGGAAAATTGTAGCAAATGGGAGGGTAGCTGCGAGGAATCGCGTCCATAGCGAAGTGCATCGGAAGGCTCAACAGTTCCGCAATATAGTTTTGATATTCCAATCATAAGGGGTTTATTTTGTCCTTAATCAGTTTTCCGATATACTCTTCCGGATCGAATAAGGCCTGGCGGGTGATGAAAAAACGGTTGCGACCGGTTTTTTCCCGGGCCAGTTTAAGGCCGTGCTGAAAATCCTGATCAATTTTTTCATAAATTATTTTTAACTCGACGAAGGATTCTACCAGCTGTTCAATGATAAAATCAATAGCGTCCTCTTCCAGGACGATATTAATATCATGGTTTTTAAAAAAATACAGTTCAATCTTTTTAATTTCGTCGTAATAAGATTTTATCTTCTTTATCACATTGCCGATATCCATCGTGTTGTTGACGTAACACATGGCGACCAGGTCAATGCGTGATGGTGTCAAGGTCAGGCTATATTTTTCTGTCAGATTGAGTTTATTGTTTTGCAGATACTCCTTGATATTCTCTTTTTCCTGCTGCATCAGGCTTTCAAAAAGCGCAACTGTTTTATGCTCCTGATCGGAAGCCGTAAGGGCCTTGATCGATGCCTGCGGTTTTTCGAGAATACTGGCAGTGGCAGGAAATTTTTTTATGCCGGCGGACGGTAATTTCCTTTCATACTCAAGCAGCGCCTTTTCAACCGCACTGACCAAACCCCTGGCGCCGGTGTTTTCGGCAGAGGCATGCTCGGCCAGCGTTTTCAATAGTTGGTCTTCAAACTTTATCTCGATGTCGTAGGCCGCAAAATCAAGTTTCTTACCTATTATTATGGGATTATTAGGATTTTTTAGGATACTGTAAAGATCTTCTTCGGCTAAATGCTCAAAAACCGCTCTAACCGGCAACCGCCCGACGAATTCCGACTCAAAGCCAAATTCGATTAAATCTTCGGATCGGACATTTTTTAAGATATCGACTTGGTCTTCGGCTTTTTGAATGCGGGCGCCAAATCCGATGCCCTGTCTGGAAAGTCGTTTCTGGATGATGGGCGCCAGTTCCCCAAACGCTCCGCTCATTATAAAAAGGATGTTGCCGGTGTTGACGGAACGCTTTTCGCGTTTGCCGGTTTTACGAAATTGCTCGATTTCCTGGATCATTGAAATGGGGTCATGGGGGACCTTTAAATCAACTTCGGTTTCCTCCATCGGTTTGAGCAGTGCCCGCTGAACACCGGTGCGAGACACATCCGCACCGATCAGGTTGCGGCTTGATGCAATTTTGTCGATCTCATCGATATAGACAATGCCGTATTGGGCCAGTTCAATATCGTCGTCGGCTTCACGCACCAAATCTCGTACGAGATCTTCAACATCTCCGCCGACATACCCGGTCTCGCTGAATTTAGTGGCATCCCCTTTGACAAACGGCACACCGATTTTATTTGCGATGAGCTTAATTATATAGGTTTTACCGACGCCGGTGGGCCCGATCATCAGCACGTTGTTTTTGATGCTGCCGACCATACTGCCGATGGGGTTGTCTGATTCGATGGAGCGTTTTATGCGGTTAAAGTGAGTGCAAATTTTGGTCGCTAAAATGGCCTTGGCGTTATCC
>JBAVYC010000847.1:0-1701 GCA_049698595.1 Desulfobacterales bacterium
TCTCAGCGGCCGTCGGCCGCTTAAAGGATATAAAAGGCAGCCCCAATAAAATTCTGATGCCCCTGGTCAACTATCTATACAGCAGTTTTCACACCAAGGTTGAGCTGTATCGAATGCTCAAATCCATATCAAAAAATCCCATCGGCTTTCTTGAAGTGGCTGCGGCCTATGACAGCGCCCTGGAATTCAAGCAATCCTGCCAATTGAGATTAAAAGAAATATACAAGAGAAACCTGGCCGCAACAGGCAAAGATATCCACGTAGTTTTGCTGGGTCGACCTTATACGGTACTTTCTGCGCAGATGAACAAAGGCATCCCGGAGATTTTTGCATCGCTGGGCATCAAAGCATTTTATCAGGACATGCTCTCTTATAGCCCGCAGGACGTGGTGTCGATTCAGCCGCTGCTCTGCGAGCTGCACTGGCACTATGCCGCTAACATACTGGAGGCCGCAGAGGTAATCGCACAATCCAAAGACGCTTATCCCGTATTGATCACATCTTTTAAGTGCAGCCCGGATGCCTTTGTGGTCGAATATTTTAAGAAGATCATGGAATCTCATGCCAGACCCTACCTGATCCTGCAGTTGGACGAACACGATGCAACAACCGGCTATGAGACCCGTATCGAGGCGGCCGTCCGAGCTTTTAAAAACCACCAAAGGACTGCCAATGAGGCCAAACCACAAATATCGACCCCGGCACTTAGGCCGGGCAGGGAAACGACCTTGGCCGATAAAACCCTCATTTTGCCGGCCTGGGACAACCTGAGCCTGAGGCTGGTGGTCGCCGGTCTGCGGCGCGTCGGCATAGATGCAAGGCTGCTGGAAGAAACGCCGCCGTGTATCCAGAAAAGTTTGCGATACAACTCCGGTCAGTGCATCCCGCTCAATATAATCGCCCAAGAATTTATCGATTATGTTGAGTCCCATCAGCTCGACCCGGCCCAAACGGTCCTGTGGATGATTTCATCGACGATATCCTGCAATCTCGGTTTGTTTCCCTATCATATCAAAACGCTATTGGATGCCTATGGTCAGGGCATGGAAAAAGTCGATATTTATACCGGCAGTCTGTCTTTGGCCGACATATCTTTGAAGCTGCCTTTAAATACTTACCTGGCCTATATGGTGGGCGGGTTGGTTCGCAGGATCGGCTGTAAAATAAGGCCTTATGAAAGGGTCAGTGGAACAACGGATCGCGTTATCAGGGAAGGCATGGAAGTTCTGGTTGAGGCATTTTCCGGAAATCTGTCCAAAGAAGAGGCTGTGGCTGAGGTGGTGTCCCGTTTTGAGGCCATTGAGACAATCCGTGACGGATCGGTTTCCCACGGAGGTCGCCAAAGACCGAAAGTGGCGATTTTCGGTGACCTCTATGCCCGTGATAATGAGGTTATAAACCAGGATCTGATTCATTTCATTGAAGAACAGGGCGGTGAAGTTATCACAACGCCGTTCAGCTCGCTGGTGAGGATGATCGCCAGGCCGTATTTACGAAAATGGTTCATCGAAGGACATTATTTAAACGTGCTGTCATCAAAAGCCATTTTTGCGACCGCAACCCGATTGGAAAAAATCTACTATTCATACTTTAACCGGATTTTAAAAGAGCCCCCCCAGGCATACGATGAATCGCCTCAGAAAATTCTATCCCGATACAATCTGAGGATAGAGCACACCGGCGAGTCCATGGAAAATATCC
>JBAVYC010000848.1:0-15317 GCA_049698595.1 Desulfobacterales bacterium
GAATAAACAAGCACTTTCCGGGTCGGCGGACCGGCTTTCCCAACTGGCCAAAGAGCTCGATCAGGAAAGAGAGAGCAAGGGGCGACTGAGTTCTGAACTGTCTTCGAAGGAGAACCTGATTGCAGAACTGCAGCTAAAGTTGACAAACGCTCAATCCAATGCCCTGCAGTTTGAGGCTGAAATTAACAATAGCACACTATAAATCAATCAGTTGCAAACACAGATAGGGGAACTTAAAACCCAACAGGCCCCGACCGAGTCCTCAAAAGAAATCGCAGCGCTTGAAGGTCAACTGTTGGATTTGAAGGCCCAAAAGGCCATTTCCGATACCCAGCTGGGCCAGCTGAGATCCCGCAATGAAGCGCTTACGGCCGATCTGGCGGAATTAAAAGGTGTGAAAGAACTTGTCGCCGCGCTCGAGGGTGAGCTGGCGGAGAGAGATCAAGCACTTTCCGGCTCTGAAGACCGGCTTTCCCAACTGGCCAAAGAACTCGATCAAGTAAAAAAGAGCGGGGAGATTCTGAGTTCTGAACTTTCTTCGAAGGTGGACCTGATTGCCGAATTGCAGGAACAGTTGGCAAACGCTCAATCCAATGCCTTGGGGTTTGAGGCAGAAATTAAAGATAGCAAAGTAAAAATTAATGAGTTACAAGCACAGATAGGGGAACTTAAAACCCAAAAAGCCCCGACCGAGTCCTCAAAAGAAATCGCAGCGCTTGAAGGTCAACTATTGGATTTGAAAGCCCAAAAGATCTCTGCCGATACCCAACTGGACCAGTTGAGAGCCCGTAATGAAAAGCTTGCGGCCGACATCCAGGAATTGAAAGGGGCAAAAGAACGAGTTGGCGTACTCGAAGGTGAGCTGGCGACGAAAGATCAAGCACTTTCCGGATCGCAAGACCGGCTTTCCCAACTGGCAAAGAAGCTCGATCAGGAAAAAGAGAACAAGGGGCAACTGAGTTCTGAACTCTCTGCCAAGGAAGACCAGATTGCCGAATTGCAGGAAAAGTTGACCAACGCTCAATCCAATGCCCTGGCGGTTGAGACTAAAATTGAAGATAGCTCAAAAACAATCAGTGAGTTACAAGAACAACTGTTGAGTTCAAAAGCAGAAAAAGCCTCCTTCGAGATTCAACTGGGGCAGCTGAAATCCCGTAATGAAGCGCTTACAGCCGATCTGGCGGAATTAAAAGGGGCGCAAGAACGGGTTGCCGAGCTTGAGGCGGCGGCGGCAAGACGTGAGCAAACGCTCTCCCAGACACAGCAAAAGCTTGCAGAGCTGGCAGAAGAACTTGATCGAGAAAAAACGAGGAAGGAAACGCTCAATGCCGAGCTTTCAAAGAGGGCGGATATAGTTGCCGAGCTTCAGCAGAAACTGGCAGCGACCGTCTCCAGTCGGTCAGAGCTGGAGAATAATATCGGAAAAAGTAGAGAAGAAATCGTGGAGCTAGAAAATCAGCTGAGAGAACTTAAAGCACAACCGGCCCCGACCGGGCCTTCAGCGGTCATCGTTGATGTGAAACCAAAGTCGACTTCGCCAAGCGCAGCATCCGAAGCGCCGGCTGAATCGCCCAGCCCATTCGACATCATCGATCGGGTCCTCAAAAAGAAGGCGAAATAATTAGATATCGTTGATTGGTTGATTAGTTGATTAAGTTGATTGGTTGATTGAGTTGATTCTTCATTTTTACTTAGTCAACCCAATCAACTTCTTTTACTTAATCAACCATTCAACCAGTAAACTATTCAACCGGGTCTGAAGTCCCGTTAATCCACCCAGTCAAAGGTTCGATCCACGGCCTTTTTCCATTGCCGGTAGTATGTTACCCTACCCTTGGAATCCATGTCGGGCTGCCATGTTTTATCCACGGCCCAGTTTTTTCGCAGCTCTTTACGGCCTGACCAGAACCCGACGGCCAGGCCGGCGGCATAGGCGGCGCCTAGAGCGGTGGTTTCCGAAACTTTGGGGCGGATCACCGGCACTCCCAGGACATCGGACTGAAATTGCATCAGCAGTTCATTGCCGACCATGCCGCCATCGACTTTGAGGCGGGTCAATTCGACCCCGGAATCTTTGTTCATGGCTTCCACAATATCACGTGTCTGATAGGCGGTGGCTTCCAGGACCGCCCGGGCGATGTGTCCCTTGTTGACGTAGCGGGTCAAGCCGGCGATGACACCGCGCGCATCGGACCGCCAGTAAGGGGCAAAAAGACCGGAGAAGGCCGGAACGAAATAGGCACCCCCATTGTCTTCGACGGTTTTGGCCAGATCCTCTATTTGCGGTGCACTGTTAATCAAACCCAGATTGTCCCTGAGCCACTGAACCAGTGCGCCGCTGATCGCAATCGATCCTTCCAGGCAATAAATCGGCCGTTGATCGTTGATTTGATAACCCAGGGTGGTGAGTAAGCCCTGGCGGGAGGGTACGGGAGTGTGACCGGTATTTAACAGCAAAAAGCAGCCGGTACCATAGGTATTCTTGGCCTCGCCCTGGTCAAAGCAGGTCTGGCCCACGAGGGCGGCCTGCTGATCCCCGAGCGCGCCGCAAAGCGGTATGCCGCTGCCCAGGGGACCGTCTTTTTGAGTCACTCCCCAGGTTTTACGGTCACTGGATGGAACGATGCGGGGCAGGATTTGGCGGGGAATCCCCAGGATTTGAAGAATCTCTGCATCCCAATCCAGGGTTTGCAAATCCATTAGCATGGTGCGACTGGCATTGGTCACATCGGTGACATGGGACCCAGCACCGGGTCCGCCGCTGAGCCACCAGATAATCCAGGACTCCATGGTCCCAAAAAGGGCTTCGCCCTTTTCGGCCGCCGAACGGGCCTGCGGTAGATTATCCAGAATCCATTTTATTTTGGGACCCGAAAAATAGGTGGCGATGGGAAGGCCGGTTTTATCCCGAAATCGATTTTGCCCCTGCTCCCGTTCTAATTCCCGACAGATCTGATCGGTGCGGGTACATTGCCATACGATGGCGTTCATATAGGGTTTACCGGTTTTTTTATCCCAGATCACGGTGGTTTCGCGTTGATTGGTGATGCCGATGGCGGCCAGATCCGATCCGCTCAGATTGGCCTTTGCCAGGGCACCGCCGATAACATCCTGGGTATTTTGCCAAATTTCAAGGGCGTTATGCTCCACCCAGCCCGGTTGCGGAAAAATCTGCTCATGCTCTTTCTGATCGACAGCAACAATTTGTCCGTCATGATCGAAAATGATGAAGCGATTGCTGGTCGTGCCCTGATCCAAGGCGCCCACATATTTGGCCATGGTTTGACCTCCTTAACAAATCGAGGGGCTAAAGCATCGGCTCTAACCCCTCGAGGTTTTAATACCCGTTCAATCGTGGCTGCCCCGCTTGAAAAGCAGCGGAATGCAAGCAGAAGCCACCCCCAGCGACCATTAATATCAACATAAATGACATTGAATTATATGTAGTTTCATACAAGCGGCGCCGCTGGCCTGAAAAACGGTTAGTTTAATCGAATTAGAAACTTTTGGGACTCGGTTCTGAAATTGGCCGTTGTTGGGTTTCGCATTTCGCAATAACACCGGCAAAATGTAGGTTGGATTGAGTGTAACGAAACCCAACAAAGCCCGGAGTAGGCTCAACCCAACCTACAATCAATATAAGCTTTCACAGCGATGCGTCTATTTCACACGCCCCTCACGCCAGGCTTGGATGAGTTTGTCATAATTGACCGTCTCACCCTGCGGTTTTTCATTGACCTTCGCTTTGGGCGATCCGGGCTGGTTCAGCCAATAGGATTCATCCTTTTTGGGGTTGAGCTTCGGTCCGCAATCCGCCTGCACATTGGCACGTTCGATACGTTCCATAACGCGGTCCATCTCGCTGGCGAGATTATCCATGGCCGTACTGACGGTGACCTCACCGGATACCGCCTCGCCGATATTTTGCCACCACAGCTGGGCCAGCTTGGGATAATCGGGCACGTTGACGCCGGTGGGTGTCCAGGCAACCCGCGCCGGGCTGCGGTAAAATTCCACCAGTCCTCCGAGCTTGGGTGCGCGCGCGGTAAATGACTCATGATTGATATCACTGTCACGGATCGGTGTCAGCCCCACGTGCGCCTTTTTGAGAGATGTGGTCTTGGCCACGCAGAACTGCGCGAAGAGCCAGGCCGCCTTGCGACGATCGAGCGGTGTACTCTTCATAAACGTCCAGGAGCCGCAATCCTGGTAGCCCAGCTTCATGCCCTCTTCCCAGTAAGGACCGTGGGGCGAAGGCGCCATACGCCATTTGGGGGTGCCGTCCTCGTTGACCGTGGGACCCGGTTTAACCATGTCGGGAACAAATGCCGTGTACCAGAAGATTTGCTGGGCGACGCTGCCGCCGGCCAGGAATGGCAGGTAGGTGTAAAAATCCATCCCCAGGGCGCCCGGAGGGGCGTATTTCCGAAGCCACTCCATGTATTTGCGCAGTGCGTATTTGGCTGCCGGGCCATTGGCGGCGCCTCCGCGGGCAACGGTCGCGCCGACCGGTCGGCAATCTTCCATCCGGATACCCCATTCATCCACGGGAATGCCGTTGGGAATACCCTTGTCACCGGCACCGGCCATGGACAGCCAGGCATCGGTGAAGCGCCAGCCCAGGTCCGGGGCCTTCTTGCCATAGTCGTTATGACCAAAAATGGCTTTGCCGTCGATTTCCTGAATATGCTCGCTGAAAAACTGGGCAATGTCCTCATAGGCCGACCAATTGACCGGCACCCCCAGCTCATAGCCATAGATTTCCTTGAACTTCTTTTTGAAGTCCTCGCGATTGAACCAATCGTAGCGGAACCAATAGAGATTGGCGAACTGCTGGTCCGGAAGCTGATACAGTTTGCCGTCCGGTCCGGTGGTGAAGGACTTGCCCATGAAATCGTCCACATCCAGCGTGGGCAGGGTCACGTCCTTGCCTTCACCCGCCATAAAGTCGGACAGGGGAACCACATATCCGTAGCGGGCGTGGGTTCCGATGAGGTCGGAGTCGTTAATCCAACCATCATAGAGATTCTGGCCCGATGCCCACTGGGACTGCAGCTTTTCGATGACATCGCCCTCCTGGATCAGATCAAAAGAGACCTTGATGCCGGTGATCTCTTCAAAGGCCTTGGCCAACACCTTGGCCTCATACTCGTGCGTCGCGATGGTCTCGGACACGACCTTGATATTCATGCCTTGAAAAGGCTTGGCCGCATTGATGAACCATTCCATCTCTTTCATCTGCTCATCTTTGGTCAAGGTCGAGGGTTGAAATTCTTCGTCGACCCACTTCTTGGCGGCTGCCATGTCCGCGCTTGCAGGGCCGGCAAAAAACGCAAACAATACGGCGAGCACCCCCGCCAGAAGCATAATTCTGTTCCTCTTTTTAAACAACATTGCAATCATATGGTCACCTCCTGCAGGCCTTCAATGGTTGGCTTGCTGACCCCTGGTCTAAATTGCAGGCGTGAAGGCCTTTGACGCCAAACAACATAAACCTCGTCTTGCTCATTACCTTTTGTAAAGCCCCTCCTTTAGCTTTTGGCCTTCGCTGGTTGGTTTCTCGTTCCTGGTCTACATCGTCGGCATGAAGGCCGTAAACGCCGCGCGATATAGGACCCGCTAATTTATCCGCCCTTGAAAATTGCATTTTTATCATAGCAAACTACTTTTGAAAAATCTGAAGAAATGATTTAATCGAATTGCAGGCGGATAAATTATTTTATGCTTCGCATTTTAAGCCTCTATTTTTCTGGTTAAGCTTTTTTTACGTTTTTTTAAAATTGATTCGCTGAAAGCGGACCATCATTCTTCAATCTTCAATTTTCATTCTTCATTCGAGATCACCCCCAACGCATGACCACAATCACCCAGACCAAAGATATGATCGTCGCATACCACAGCGCCAAATCCGTTAATCCAAGCCATGCAAGATGGATATAGGCGCTGCCTAACAAACCCAAAAAGAATCGCGTACCCCGCGTGGTCGGAATCATCAGAAAACCCCGGCGTTCGATGGTCGGGGATACCAACTCCCAGACCAGCATACCGCCGATCATCAGGAAAATGCTGATAAAGAAAATGGCCGTCGGTGCGGTCCAATACATCCATTCGAGACTCATGATACCTCACAAATGAATACTGAAAATTGAAGATTGAATATTTATTGCATTCTGTCGATTTTAATTTTTTGTGCTGGCCGTCATTCTGGAAGACGCGAAAATTGCGGTTAACTCCTCTGCTTCCTTGAGCAAAGGGTTGACCATTTTCTCTTTCAGCAAATTTTCGTCAATAATAAATTCAAGCCAAAAAGCCGATTCATCCGCTTCTTCCAAAACGATACTTAATTTCGCTGCAAAACTTGGCTTTGATTGTGACAGGCAAGTTGCGCGATAGTTAGCCGCAACGGATGTCGAACATCTAATAACCTGTCCCTGTATATGCCTTCCTAAAGCAGTATCCGGTAAAGCCATCGCCAGTTTAACGCACCGATGCGCAAACTTCTTTGTCCTTTCTGTTAAGTCCTTTCTGTTCATATTCGCGGCCGATAAATTGAGTCCTCGTATGGATAAACCGGAATTGACAACAGATTATTGACAATTGAGAGTTTAATGAATCGCTAGGCTCCGTCTCTTTTTAATCGATAGAATTCCACAAATCTTCAATCTTCAGTCTTCAATCTTCAATATCTCTCACACCCTTCCCAACGCAAAGCCCTTGGCCATGTAGTTTCGTACGAACCAGATCACCAGCGCACCCGGGACGATCGTGAGCACACCGGCGGCGGCCATTAGGCCCCAATCCAGGCCCGTCGCGCTGATCGTACGCGTCATGGTGGCGGTAATGGGTTTGGCCTCGGTAATTGTCAGGGTCCGGGCAAAAAGCAGTTCGACCCAACTGAACATAAAACAGAAAAATGCGGTCACCCCCACCCCGGCTCGAATCAGTGGAATGAAAATGGTGACAAAAAAGCGCGGGAAACTGTAGCCGTCGATAAAGGCGGTCTCATCGATTTCTTTAGGGATGCCGGACATAAAGCCTTCCAGGATCCAAATCGCCAGGGGCACGTTGAACAGGCAATGGGCCAGGGCCACGGCAATATGGGTATCCATCAAGTTGATGGTTGAATAGAGTTGCAGATAGGGCAGGAGAAATACCGCCGGCGGGGCCATGCGGTTGGTCAGCAGCCAGAAAAACATCTGGCCGTCGCCCAGGAATTTATAGCGTGAAAAGGCATAGGCCGCCGGCAGGGCAAAGGCCAATGACATGGCGGTATTCATGCCGACATAGATCATGGCGTTGATGTAAGCCATATACCAGCTTGGGTCCGTGAATATCTTGATATAGTTTACAAATGTAAAATCGGCCGGGTAAAGGGCGAAATCAGCGAGGATATCCGCGTTGGTCCTCAGAGACATATTGAGCATCCAGTAGATCGGAAGTAGCAGGAGCCCGAAATAAATGCACAGTGCGATGGTTCTTTTTTGGATCTTCATGCCTTCTCTCCTCTGCCGACGTTCAACAGGGCCTGGTAGAAAACGAAACAAAAGAGCAGTATGATGACAAAGTAGATCAGCGAAAAGGCCGCAGCCGGGCCAAGGTCAAATTGCATGGTGGCAAGCTTTACCAGATAGATGGACAGAAAGGTGGTCGTGTTGCCGGGACCGCCTCCGGTCAAGGCAAAGGGTTCGGCATAGATCAGGAAGCTGTCCATCCAGCGCAGCAGCACGGCAATGGTGAGCACACCGCGCATCTTGGGCAGTTGAATATAAAAAAATATGGCCCATGCCGACGCGCCGTCGATCTTGGCCGCCTGGTAGTAGGCCTCGGGGATGGCCCGCAGCCCTGCATAAGCCAAAAGGGCCACCAGTGGGGTCCAGTGCCAGATCTCCATGGCCAGCAGGGTGATCCATGCATAGAGCGGCTTGGCTGTATGGTCAAAGGGCACCTCCAGTAAGTCCAGGCTGTTAATCCCCACGCCGAACAGGCCAATATCCGGCCGGGTGAAGATGATCCAAATGGTTCCGATCACATTCCAGGGAATGACCAGGGGCAAGGCCAGTGTCACCAGACAGGCGGAGACGCCCCAGCCGCGTGTGGGCATGGCCAGCGCAATCATGATCCCGAGGGGGATCTCGATCAGCAGGACGAGGCCTGAAAACAGAAATTGGCGCCACAGGGCATCATGCAGGCGATGGTTGCCCAACATCTCCTTGAACCATTCGGTACCGACGAAAACGCTCTGACCCGGGCCAAAGATATCCTGGATCGAATAGTTGACCACGGTCATCAATGGGATGAAAGCGCTAAAGGCAACGATGATAAATGCCGGCAGAACCAGAAACCAGGCTTTGTTGTTTTCCCACTTATCCATCAGTAATGCTCCACTGCCAATGGGTTAAAAACCAATTGGAAGTTATTGGTTTAGCAGGTTTGAGGCAAGGAGGCTGGAAAGCTTGAAGGCTTTTTAGCTAGGTAGCCTTTCGGCATTCCAGCATTCCAACTTCCTGGCCTTCCAGCCATTAATCCTATGTGATGCCCATCAAATTCTCCTATAAACGAATAACGCTTAACGTTTGATCGAACATGTTTTGCTCAATCGGGCTATTTACTCACCAACCGCCCGTCGGCGAACAGTTTGGTCCATTGAGGTAAAAAGCGCAGCCAGGCTTCATTTGACGGGACGGCTTGTCCCTCTGGCAGCCGGGCGCGCAAAGTATGGCCGGCCATATTGACGGTAAGGATTTTGAAACTGCCCTGGTCTTGCACTGATTTAACTGCCGCCGGTATCCCGCCTTTAACGGACTCAGCGTGGACTTGCAGGTGTGTGGGGCGAATACCAATTTCCATTTTTCCCTGTGCTTTTTTTGCCAATGCTGCTGTGTCGTCATCCAGCACGATACCGGCTCCATCGACCCTTGCAATATTGCCCTCCACGGTGCAGGCTAAAAAATTCATGCCGGGGCTGCCGATAAAAAAGCCGACAAACTTATGCTTTGGATTTTCAAAAAGCTCCTGGGGTGTTCCGATCTGAACAAGTTCGCCTTCGTACATGACCAGGACCTGATCGGCAAACGTCAACGCCTCCACCTGATCATGGGTAACGTAAATCAGGGTTAATTTCAGCTGTTCATGGACCTCCTTGAGTTTGCGTCGCAGATTCCATTTCAAATGAGGATCGATCACCGTTAACGGTTCGTCAAATAAGATGGCCGCCACATCGCTTCTGACCAAACCCCGGCCCAATGATATTTTTTGCTTGGCATCGGCCGCCAATCCGGCGGCTCTTTTGCCCAGAAAAGGGGTCAGGTCGAGAATTTCGGCAACTTCCAGGACCCGTTTTTTTACTTCGCTTTCTTCAACCCCGCGATTACGCAAAGGAAAAGCCAGATTATTGAAGACCGACATCGTGTCGTAAAGCACCGGGAATTGAAATACCTGGGCGATATTGCGCTTTTCGGGCGGCAGATTGGTGACATCCTTACCGTCGTACAACACCCGTCCCTGACTGGGAGTCAAGAGACCGGAAACAACGTTGAGCAGGGTGGTTTTGCCACACCCGGAAGGTCCGAGTAAGGCATAGGCGCCGCCGTCCTGCCATTCGTTATGAATGTGTTTGAGGGCATAATCTGAATCATCTTTTGGATTTTTTTTATAGCTGTGGGCGATCTCGTTTAATTCGATGCGCGCCATGCGGTCTCCTATCTAAGCCCCTTTTCAATGGTATACCGGGCGGGTGATACAACTAAAACGCCCGCTTCATCGAAGACAAAAAAACAACTCGGATGGACATAAATCGATATTTCCGTGCCCATCCGGAGAGGATGCACGCCGTCTTCCTGCACCACCAACCGGGAGTTATCGTAGTTGACATGAATGAAGGTTTCCGATCCATTGATTTCCGCCAATTGGACGTTGGTGCGGATTTCGGTATCTTCGGAGCTGGTTCGGTTGAGTGACAGGTGATTGGAGCGGATCCCGAACAGGTATTGCCCGGCAGGCAAGAATTGCAGATGGTGGGTCAACATGAATTCGATATTTTTCCCCAGCCGTGCCGCCTGTCCCGCAACCGTGCAAGGAAGATAGTTGATGGGCGGATCACTGAATACTTCCGCCACCTTGGTGTTTGCAGGATTGTGATAGACATCGGGTGTGGCGCCGGTTTGCAGAACTCGCCCTTCATCCATGACCACGACATTGCCGCCCAGCATCAAGGCTTCGGTCGGCTCGGTGGTGGTGTAGACGACGATCGCCTCGCGCCGTTCGAAAATCTCCTGAAGCTCTATTCGCAGATCTTCACGCAGTTTATAATCCAAATTGACCAGGGGTTCATCGAGCAGGAGCAGCTGCGCGTCTTTTACGAGGGCCCGTGCGATAGCGATTCGCTGTTGCTGCCCGCCGCTGAGCTCAGCCGGCAGACGATCGAGCAAATCATCAATGTGCAGCATTCTGGCAGTTTCTCGGACCCGTCGGTCAATTTCAGCTCTGGGCACGCCGCTGACTTTAAGGGGGGATGCGATGTTTTTATAAACGGTGAGAGACGGGTAATTGATGAATTGCTGATACACCATGGCCACACTGCGTTTGCGCACCCATACGCCGGTGGAGTCTTTGCCGTCGATCAGAATTTTGCCATGGGTGGGCCGATCGATACCGGCCATGATCCGCAGGAGGGATGTTTTACCGGCCAAAGTCCGTCCTAATAAGACATTGCGGGAGCCGGATTCAAACTCAAGGCTGATATCCTTGAGATGGGTTTCTCGGCCTACGATCTTGTCAATATTCTGCAGTGACAGGCCCATCAAGCAATTCCATGTTTAATTCTGCATAGGTTTTCCACCAATCGCCTCAATCCGGGACAGATCGATCCAAAAATTTTGGATAACACCATTTGGAAATTATCGCAAGCGCTAATTTAAATATAATTTGGTATGGAAAAGACCGCCGGAATGTGCCATAACATCGCTGAGAAAACAAACCGTAATTCTATCCACAGAAGTTACCAATGAGCAAAGCATTGAACACTCAGGTACTTATTATCGGGGGCGGGGCGACCGGCACCGGCATTGCCCGGGACCTGGCGTTGCGCGGGGTTGAATGCATCCTGGCTGAACGGCGCGATATCAATGCCGGTGCATCCGGTGCCAATCACGGGCTTTTGCACAGTGGCGGCCGTTATGTCTTTGCCGATCAGGGCAGCGCCAAAGAATGCCGTCAAGAAGGCAAACTACTAAAAAAGCTGGCGTCGCACTGTATCGAAGACACCGGCGGTCTTTTTATAGCAGTCGAAGGAGATGATGAGAAGTACGTGGCCGATTTCCCCCATCTGTGCTCGCAATGTGATATTGCGGTGAAAACCCTGGACGTCAAGGAGGCCCGCGAACTTGAGCCCGAACTTTCCGATAAATTAATTGCGGCCTACATGGTGGCGGACGCATCGATTGATCCTTTCAAACTTTCGATGGAAAATATTTCCCAGGCTCAGGAGCTGGGAAGCACGTTGCTGCGATTTACCAAGGTGGTGGGATTTGAGAAAAGCAACCAAAAAATCAAAGCCACCCATCTGAAAAACATCATTACCGGAGAGGAGCTGGTTATCGAAGCCGAGCAAGTGGTAAATGCTACGGGTGCCTGGGCCGGGGTCGTGGCCGGTCTGGCGGGCGCAGCCATTGACATCATCTATTCCAAAGGCAGTCTGATCGTCACTCACAACCGGATCACGGATCGGGTCGTAAACCGTTTGCGACCATCGGCCAGTGCCGACATCCTGGTTCCCGGTGGCACGGTATCCATCCTCGGGACCACATCGATGCGAATAGACAACCTGGATCAAATTTATCCCACGGTTGCAGAAGTAGACGATATGGTGGGTGAGGCCGTCAAGATGATTCCTGCGCTTGAAACCGTGCGATATATCCGTGCTTATGCCGGCGTAAGACCGCTGGTGGGGTCGCGATCCGCAAACGACGATCGCGGCGTCAGTCGCAGCTTTACATTGATCGATCACAGCGAGGACGGACTTGACAATTTTGCGACGATCAGCGGGGGCAAGCTGACCACCTACCGTTTAATGGCGGAAAAGACGGCCGATCTGGTTTGTCGCAGGCTGCAGGTTTCCCGCCCCTGCAAAACGCGCACAGAACCCCTCATGGTATCCCAACCCGCCAGGTGGACCCAAGCCGGACTGGCCCCTAGCCTGTGGTTCAAACACCATGAACCGGAGGATATCCTGCTGTGTGAATGTGAAATGGTTCCCAAAAGTGCGGTGGATGCCATCATGGGCTCCATTCACGAGCAAAATGGCCGGCCGGACCTCCTGGCCATTGCGCTGCGCAGCAGAATCGGCAAAGGCGCCTGCCAGGGCACCTTCTGCGGGGTACGGGTGACCAGTTATATGTATGACCAGGGTGAATTAGAGCCGGGGCAGAGCTTAGCTGATCTGCGAGAGTTTCTCAGTCATCGTTGGAATGGGCAGCATCCGACGCTTTGGGACAAACAGCTTATTCAGGCCGAGCTTCTGGAAGCCCTGTATTGCGGGTTTTTTGGGTTGGAACTGTAGAATAGGGGTTCTGGGTTCTGGGTTCAAAGGTTCAGAGGTTGAGTGGTTCAGGGTTCAGAGGTTCAGGGTTCAGCGCCGCCGCCGGCCAAAAAACGGCCGGTCTAATCGAATTAGAAACTCTTGGGACTCGGTTTTGAAATTGGCCGTTGTTGGGTTTCGCATTTCGCAATAGCAACGGCAAAATGTAGGTTGGGTTGAGTGCAACGAAACCCAACAAAGCCTGGAGTAGGCTCAACCCAACCTACAAAGGCAAAGTGGCCCAGGATAGAACCAACTCCAACTTTTGAAATGTAGTTTCACATAAGCGGTCGGAGCAAGGAAGCTCAAAGCGAACGGCGAGGGAAGACCGCTTCGCTATGAAGAGGGAAGATAAGAAGGTGAGAGGTTGAGAAGATCGTCCCTCATCCGAGCGAAGCGGTCTTCCATCTTCCATCAGTTTTTACGCTTCAGACAACCCTGAACGGTGAACCCTGAACCTGGAACCGATCAGTTTAGCTATACACACCACCAAGCTGGTAGGGAAAACGTATTATATCCATGTCCGATTCGCAAACTGCAAAATACGATCTCTGCATCATCGGAACCGGGCTGGCCGGCCTGGCTGCAACCATGTTTGCCGTCAACCGAGGCTTGTCCTGCGTTCAGGTGGGCCAAACCGGCGAAATCAATTTTTCCAGCGGCCTGTTGGATTTGCTGGGCGTACATCCGGTTGGTGAAAAAAATGCCTTAAGCGATCCCTGGGCGGGGATCGATGCGCTGGTGCGTGACATCCCCGAACATCCGTATGCCCGGCTGCCTAAAGAGGACATCCAGGCCGCCTTTAAGGAACTGCTTTCCTTCCTAAAAGAAACCGGCCTCACCTATCACCGGCGAATGAATCACAACAGCGCCGTCCTCACATCTTTGGGAACCCTCAAGCCCACTTACGGTGTTCCGCACACCATGTGGAAAGGTGTAGCGGCCCTAAAGAAAACCCCCGCCGGACTAATCCTCGACATTCGGGGACTGAAAGGATTCAGCGCCCGTCAAATTGCGGCGGCTCTACAGAATGACTGGCCCGATCTGCTGACAGGCCGGATTTCTTTTCCGGGTATGGACCATCTCAACGAAGTATACCCGGAACATATGGCCAACGCCCTGATCCTACCGGAAAACCGTGAGAAAGTTGCCCAGGCGCTGCGCCCCCATCTTAAAGATGCACAAATCATCGGATTGCCGGCGATATTAGGTATTTACCGAACTCACGAGATTGTGTCCGATCTGGAGAAGCGGATCGGCGTGCCGGTGTTTGAAATTCCTACCATTCCCCCCTCGGTTCCCGGTCTGCGGCTCAAGGAAGCCTTTGAAAGAGGGTTGCGCGCCAAGGGTGTGCACTATTTTTCTCAAAACCGGGTACTATCGGCCCGTGCCGGAAAAGACCGGTATTTTGAGCTCGACATCGGCAGAAAGACGACTGAGGACAGCCTTAAATCCCGGGGAATCATTCTGGCAAGCGGTCGATTTATCGGCGGGGGCTTGTACGCGGACAGACTGCGGATCAAAGAGACCGTTTTTGATTTGCCGGTTCACCAACCCGATAGCAGAGCCGGGTGGCATCGGCGGGACATGCTGGATCCCAGAGGGCACCCCGTCAACCGCGCGGGGTTGGAAATCGATGACAGATTTCGCCCCTTGAACAGCTCCCAGCGACCTGCTTTTAAGACCCTATTTGCCGCCGGTTCCATTCTGGCCCACAATGACTGGAAACGCCTGAAATGTGGTGCCGGCCTTGCCGTTGCCTCGGCCTTCGGGGCGGTCACGTCATTTGTTCGTATCTGCCGGTGATTTGTATTGGCGAGGTATCCACTTTGCTGCCTTTGTGCATATCGTAGGTTGGGTTAAGCGCGATGCCGGCAGGATCCATGTTGGGTTCGCCTTTCTTAATACACTTCAACGATATGAAATAACAACAAAACTAGCGAACCCAACAGATTCGGTTGCAGACCGTCGGCTTAACCCAACCTACGATTTTTCGTTTAGTCCCGCTGCGTATCTGGAAAGTCCAAGTTGCTATTGAATAAACATCCTGTGGGAGCGGCTTCCAGCCGCGAAAGCAACTATCGCGGCCATAAGCTGCTCCCACATTCATTGTCACCTAATTCTTTCCGGACAACTGTATTTCATTATTGTGTTCTTAATACCTTTTATACTAGCTTATCAGTTCCCCTTCCCGGTTTGTGTGATAATATTTCTTGACTTATGCTATTCAATAGCACAATATTAATTTAAATTTATGTGAAGGAGAATATCATGAGAACGACGGTCACTCTTGATGAAAACCTGGTGCGGGAGCTATTGAAATTGTCCGATGCCAAAACCAAAACGGCGGCAGTGGCCTTTGCCGTCCAGGAGCAAATTCGGCGGGCAAAACTGAAAAAACTTGCAAGTCTTCTGGGAACAGTTGTTGTCGATGAAAAAGCCATTAATGAAAGCAACCAAGCGGATATAAAAAGAGCTGAATGGCTGGGGGTGATTGGAGAGAAAAATGGCGCATAACAAAACGTCGATTTTGCTAGACACCTCTGTATGGATTGATGCATTAAGGGGTAGGTCTCCCCATATCGTTGCGGCAACTGAAGCATTACTGAAGGATGACCGCATCCTTATTTGCGGACCGGTCCTGTTTGAGATCAAACGAGGACTTCGTCCGCCGGATCGGAAAAAAATACTGCCTTTGTTTGATGCCGTAATCCGGCTCTCTGTCGAGGAAACCGTCTGGGAC
>JBAVYC010000849.1:0-4091 GCA_049698595.1 Desulfobacterales bacterium
GTCGGGCCACGCGAAGTACTTGATATGAAACGAATAAGTACCGATCCTGCCCTCTGAGATAGGCCTATAGGCCTTGAAAACACCCGTTTATGGGATGTAAAAGCAGAATAATCAATGCCTTAGCGTGGCCTGATATTCATATAAAGGGCTTGTTCCCGTAAAATGTCTTTGTCCCGTAAGTAGACTCGTCAAGCGTGAGATTATCGGGTCAGAGGAGGCCAACAGGCCTCCGTCTGCCCACAGAACCGTGCGTACGGGTCCGTACACGGCTCCTCATGTCACCTTGATTACGGTCTTAATCGATAGCCAGTGGGGATGTTGCTCTTCGGATCTGACCCTCAGGTTCAGCTCGTGGATAAACCAACGGTTAGGATACGCACGATTCACAGCATAGGTGTTGGAAAGTGCCCATCTGCCTTTGTTGGAAAATACCACCTTTGACGCTGATCCAGCAGGTGCTCCTCGCTTGATCAGTTTCTTGAACAAGTATCGGCGCCTCTTCTGCTGGTCTACCAGGCGTGACCTCAGTCTACGCCTGACGTGGGCCTCTATCTTCATTAGCTGGGATGGGTACTGCGTCATCCGGTAGTATTCCGACCAACCGATATACCACTTGTTTATCCGATTGATCGCGGACTCCAGGGACAAATGCGCACCACGCGGCGTCAACTCCTTCACTTTCGCCATCGCACGCTTTATTGATACCGCGGATATGGCGATCGTGTCCGCAATGATGGTCATACCGAGAAATTTGACTCTCTTCGATAGTGCCACCTGGCTCTTTTTCCGGTTGACCTCCAGCTTCATCTTGCTTTCGATAAAATGCCCGACGCTTTTCATTACCCGGTTTGCCGCTTTTGGTGATCCGACGAATATGTTGCAGTCGTCGGCGAAACGACAAAATTCCAGGCCTCGGTCTTCCAATTCCTTGTCCAATTCGTCAAGTACGACATTACTCAACAGCGGGCTTAAAGGGCCGCCTTGGGGCGTACCTTCCCTGGTGGGACTGACTAATCCGTCCTTCATTACACCGCTGCGCAGGGTCATACCGATCAAACGCAATATCTGTTTGTCCGGTATCAATGTTGACAGTCGGCTTATCAAACGATCGTGATGCACTCGATCGAAAAACTTTGATAAATCAATGTCAACGACGTGTTCCTTGCCCGTCTTCACGATTCTCTGCGCAGCCTCCACCGCTTGGCGCTGATTGCGGCCAGGGCGAAAGCCGTAACTGTTATCCGAAAAACCCGGATCGAGAATCGGTTCAAGGATCAGTTTCAATGTCGCTTGAACCACCCGGTCTCTGACGCAGGGCACTCCCAATAGGCGTACCCCCGCATCTTTGCCCGGCTTGGGGATTTCAACGCGGCGAACCGGCTTGGGCTTGTAAGACCATCGCTCAAGCTCCTGTTTAAGCCGTGCCAATTCCGCTTCCAAGTCTTGCTCAAACGCATCGACGGTCACTCCATCTACTCCAGGAGCACCCCGATTCTTCCTCACCGCTTTAAATCCCTGCCTGAGTTGCTCTGGTGAACATAGCTTCTCAAACAGGCTTCGATTGTCAACGAACAGCTCTAACTGCTTCATTTTACCTCGTTTTGCATCGCCCTTTCAACGACCCGTGCACATCCTGTATGATCGAGGGTATACGTTCTCGATCCAGGTGGTGTTCCTATGGCTGGTCTCATGACGACAGTTCATAATGAAGTGAAGAACTCGGTAACATGTTCCACCCTTCGCCTCCATCCCATCAATGGGACACTTTCGCATTGTTTTACCCTATGACCCGGTCACCCGGGTCGTCATCGGCAATGCCCTTTACGACTACTACGGCTTCATCTGCAGACCCCCTGCCCATAACGCTCACGTTTCCGCTCCGCTTAGGGTCGCGCTGTCGCTGTTACAACGCTCCCGGTACAGGCGGTCCTTCACCAGGTAAGATCGATAGCGCTTTCATTGCCCACCCACCTCCTATACCACCACAGGTTACGGAAAGGATATCGGGCTTCGGCAGTCGAAGGTACCTTGCCCTCCTGTGACAGCCTTCCAGAGGTTCGCACCAAGCTTGGGTGACAATTTTGGCTACGGCTTCCTTCAGATCCTTCATTGGCCCATGCGTGACCGGTTATTCCCTCTTCGGGCAGCCCGCATGGGTTTCTTCAGGCACCCTTGCCTTCGCCTACACGTTGCCTCCTTTCGGGCTCGTGGTTGGATTTTCACCAACTCGTTATCGACCATGCTGGTCACACTTCCTGCGGAACGCTTCGCTAAATATCACTACAGCCTGACGAGTTGGAAGAAGGACACCTCCCTATCGATAGCAAATTATGCTATAGAACCAGAAGGGATAAGTTAAACATTAACTTTATGGTTTTAGGAGGTGTCCAATGAAAACATACGCTGGAATTGATTTGCATTCAAGTAATAATTTCATCGGTGTCATCGACGCCAAAGACAAACGGCTTTACAGTAAGCGTCACGATAATCGGATCGAAGATGTCCTCAAGGTGCTTGGCAAATTTAAAGCCAGCTTGCAAGGCGTCGTGATTGAATCCACCTATAACTGGTATTGGCTGGTGGACGGATTAATGGATCAAGGTTACACAGTACATCTGG
Organism: Desulfobacterales bacterium; assembly: GCA_049698595.1. Taxonomy (GTDB): domain Bacteria; phylum Desulfobacterota; class Desulfobacteria; order Desulfobacterales; family JAFDCJ01; genus JAFDCJ01. The sequence continues at coordinate 2,620 of JBAVYC010000849.1, forward strand.
CAAATCCAAATGCAATTCAAACCTATGACGGTTTAAAGCATACAGATGACAAGTGGGACTCCTTCTGGCTTGCCCATATGCTGCGTTTGGGCATTTTGCCCGAGGGCTATATTTATCCCAAGCATCAACGGCCTATACGAGATCTGCTGCGACGAAGACTAATGTTCGTCAGACAGAGGACGTCTCAAATATTGAGTTTGCAAAGCATGATCACCAGAAACCGCGGTCTTAATTTTTCAGGAGCTCAGATCAAAAGATTCAGAGATGATTTTATAGACAAATTGTTTTCTGATCGTCACTTGGTGTTTACGGCAAAAAAAAATATAACCACAATTCGATTTTTGGATCAGATCGTCAGTGAAATAGAGATAGAAGTCGCCTCACAAATTAAACTGAAAAAAGAATTTATTTCACTGCTGACCACTCCAGGTATTGGCAATATTTTAGGACTAACCATAATGCTCGAAGTTGGCAACATCGGTCGGTTTCCTAAAGCCGGCAATTACTCTTCATATAGCCGATGCGTAGAAAGTAAAAGAACTTCCAATGGCAAGAAAAAAGGCGAAAACAACAAAAAAAACGGAAACCGGTATCTGGCCTGGGCATATGTTGAAGCGGCTAACCATGCCATTCGATGCTGCCCGAAGGCCCAAAAGTTTTTTCAACGTAAAATGGCCAAAAGCAAGCGTGTGCTTGCTACAAAAGCCTTGGCCAACAAACTGACAAAAGCAACATATTTTATCATGCGCGATCAGGTAGCATTTGATGAGGACAAGTTATTCCGATAATCCGTTTGGGTGCAGCATAGAACCATTCTGGGGTTTGGTGATAATCCAGCTGGTCTGATTGGAACTTGCTGCACCCACATTCTGTTTTTTATTTTGATTCGCCTATGCCGGCAGCCACAAAGGGGTTGGTTCATAACCACATGATCTGTAAATATTCAATTGGATCCGGCATGGCACCGATGATTTTCTGGTCCGCCATGGGCGGAAGGGGCATTGTTTAGAAGTAAAAAAACAATTGCCTTGAACCAGATGGGTGACTGATGCGGGTCAAAGACCACGCGAACCATAAACGGAAATAACGGGCGCGAAACAAAATAAACAACAGCTATAGACCGAGTCGAGAACTGCTAAAGTGTCAGAGAAAAAACGGCATGTTTTTTCTTGCGGGGAGGTGTTTTTTTTCTTGACACGCCCTTTAATGGGTGACACGCCCTTTAATGGGTGACCCCAGGCGTAACACTCATGAAAAAAACACCGAGACAACCGTTGAAACTGCGGTAGCCGACAGCAAATACGGCAGCATCGAAAATTATCTGGCCTGCCGGGATCGAGGCATCAAGGCGCATTTTAAATCGCTGGAAGAAACTCAGAAAGGTACCGGCACCAAAAAAGGTATCTTTCCCAAAGAGGCTTTTACCTACCATGCTGAATCGGACACTTTTACCTGCCCGGCCGGACAGAGTC
>JBAVYC010000850.1:0-5757 GCA_049698595.1 Desulfobacterales bacterium
CCTGGGTCCACCAGACATTGACATGCGGTTTGATCTCATCCAGCTTTTTAAAGGCCTGCTGGATCTTTTCTTCGGTCAGGGGATAAATCTCCTCCTTGGGAACACCATCGGCAAGCAGGGCCAGGGGAATGTTGTAGATGGGATTGTCGCGCATGGAACGCCGGCCCGGGAATTTTTTGACATCCCAGAAATCCACGGCACTGGTGGGCGCCTTGTCACCGGGGAACACATCCGTCCGGTATCCCAAGAGCTCACACCAGCTGATGGTGCTCACATACCATTTGGATACAAAAAAAGGATCCATATCCCGGACGTCAATAACGTTAAAGTCCATCTCCTCCAGGAATCCTCTGTTGCCAAGATCACCCAATTTGTAAGCTCCGCCATCCACCAAATCCCAGGTTACGTTTTTGGCTTTGACCATGGCCATGACCTTTGCTTCGGCTGCGGGACTATCTTCGATTATTTTAATACCGAATTCCTTTTCAAAAGGTTGATAGTATGCCTTGCGCTGGGCATCCTGGTATGAGCCCCCCCAGGAAGTGATGACCAAAGAACTCCCTCTGTATTTTTCCAGTTTGGCCTTGACCTGCTCCATCGTGAGCGGCTCAGCGGCACCGGCTGTCAAGACCCCGGACAGGGCAAAAATTGCAGCCAGACCCAAAACAATAAGACTTTTCTTGTACCAAAGTTTTGTCCCCATAATTTCTTGTCTCCTTTCAAATGCTTTTTTATAGGTTAGCAGGTTGACTTAACCCCAACGTTGCAACTAAGGGGTTAAGCGTCCGGCGGTACGTCGGACTCTACCAGTAACATCTCCTCTCTTTCCCAGCCGACGGCCGTTTTTTCGCCCTTGGCCAGCAATTTTCTGCCCTTACGATTGGTTGCTTTCACCGAGAGCTCAATGGAAGGGCTCAGTGCAATCCGATACTTGGTAAACTCTCCCAGGTAGAGAAATTCCTGGACCGTCCCTTCATACGAGTTTTCAACCTGCTCGGCGGCTTCCCCGACCAGTACTTTTTCCGGTCGCAGCGAATAGGTCCCCCATTTTTCGGGTTGCGGGAAGGTGTCTCGAAAAAGCCCTTTCATGGTGGTCGTTTCATCCAATTTAATTGTACATGTCTGCGTTTCCTGAGAAACAACCTCTCCGGTCAGAAAGTTGGTTTCTCCGATGAAATCGGCCACAAACCGATTTTCCGGATAGTTGTAAAGGTCATCCGGAGATCCTACCTGCATGATCCGCCCTTGATTGAAAACAACAATTCGGTCCGAAAGGGTCAAAGCCTCGGCCTGGTCATGGGTCACATATAAGACTGTCGTTCCCAGCGCAGCATGCATTTGTTTCAGCTCGATTTGCATATTCTCGCGAAGTTTGGCATCCAATGCCCCAAGCGGCTCATCAAGGAGAAGTACGGAAGGTTCGAATACGACGGCCCGTGCCAGGGCGACGCGTTGCTGTTGCCCACCGCTGAGTTGATGCGGCCGCCGGTCTTTAAACTCGGAAAGTTGAACCAGGTCAAGGGCCCAACTTACGCGTTCGCTGATTTTATCTTTAGGCATGCGCCGCATTTGAAGGGGGAAGGCAATATTATCGGCGACACTCATATGGGGAAAAAGCGCGTAGTGCTGAAACATCATCCCGATGTTACGTTTGTGAGGAGGAACCGTCACAATTGACTTATGGTCCACAACGATGTCACCGTACGTGGGAATTAAAAATCCGGCGACCATCATCAGGGTAGTTGTCTTACCCGAACCACTGGGCCCCAGGAAGGTGAGAAACTCTCCGGCCTTTATATCAAGATTCGCTTCTTGGACGGCAACGAATTTTCCAAAAAACTTGGAGAGCTTATCTATTTTTATAGGGGCGCCTTTGACTTCAGTGGATTCGTTTGCGGACATATGCAGACCTCCGAAGTTGTGACCAGCGATCGATGAAAGGGTGGTCGATGAAGCTTAAAGTATGGAGAGAATATTATTGTTGACAAATTGTATACAATTAGTATTTAATGATTGTCAACAAAAAAATGAACTTTATTCAAAATTAGTTTAATGCCAAAGAAAGCATGATTTACATCAGACCAGCAAGGAGGTATCCATGACGATCTTAAAGGGCGGCGCAAATATATATGGAATTCCGATTGGTGTTTTGAGCCTTGAATCGTACTTTGCCAAACCGCCCGGACACGTTAAAAACGCAGGTACCTTTGGTTTTCCCGTAACCTTTAAGGTTGTCAAAGGCGCCACGACTAAAAAATTGGTTGATCATGCGGATCGATCCCTTTTGGAACCCTTTATCGCGGCGGCGCAGGAACTGGAATCGGAGGGGGTTGAAGCGATTACAGGCAGTTGCGGATTTCTTGTTCTATTTCAACGGGAAATAGCAGACGCCGTCAACATCCCGGTTTTTCTTTCAAGCTTGATCCAGGTTCCGATGGTGTACCGCATGCTCAAACAAAATCAAAAAGTCGGTATTTTAACGGCTAAAAAGGACAGTCTCACTCAGCAACATCTTCGCGCCGTCGGGGCCGAGGATATCCCGGTATGCATCGCCGGTATGGATGACCAGGAAGAATTCTGTGACGTAATCATTGATTACAAACGCATTGCGCTGGATTTTGGAAAATTAGAAAAGGAACTTCTTTCCGTCGCAAAAGGGCTGGTCGGACAACATCCGGACATCGGGGCGATTGTTCTCGAGTGTACGGATATGTCCTATTTCGCCCCTTTGATTCAGCAAACGGTCAAGCTTCCGGTTTTCGATATCATTACCCTCACCAACATGGTGTATCAGGCCGTGGTAAGAAGACCGTTTGTGGGAATGGTGGATACAAATGCGTGAAGATATTTTCAGCCTAATTCGAAACGACATTGTGCATCTCAAGATAAAGCCGGGTGCACCGCTCAACGAGATTAGATTGGCCAAGGAGCTACAGGTCAGCAGGACACCGATTCGAGAAGCACTGCGACGCCTTGCCGCGGAAGGGTTGGTCACCGTTACACCCAATGTGGGCGCCAGGGTTTCAGAAATAAATCTTCGTGATTTTCGCGAGTTGATCGAATTCAGGATTATATTGGAGCGTGGTGCGGCCCAACTGGTAGCCGTAAATTCTACTGCCGATGACATTCGTGCAATGCGCCAGCTACACAGCAAAACCCAATCTCAAGAGACCGAAGATCTGGACCGGTTGACGGATTTAGACTCCGAATTTCATTTCATCATTCGCCGGGCAGCCCATAACCAGTTGCTGGAAAAGCAAATGGAAGTGGTCCAGACTAGATTTACCTGGCTGATGCGATCGTATCATTATAAACCTCATTTTGTGATGATTAAAATACCGGACATTATCGAAGCCATGGAACAGCGCGATGCGGAAACCCTGGAACGGATGCTTGTCGAACACGTGGAGCACTTTGTTGACAGATTGAGGGAAGAAACCATGAAAAAATTTTGATTGGAGGCAATCGTTGAGCTACAAAGTACATAGATTCATAAATACAGTAACGTAAAACTTGAGGAATGGATTCTATTAAAAAAAGCATATCAGACAGGATTTACAGGATTAATTTGATAGAAGGGCCTTCGGCCTAAAGGTATCTCGCCGCAGGCGAAAAAAATCCCAATAATCCTGTAAATCCTGTCCAAAATACAAAATTTAAAATCGAATCCATTCAACACTCAATGCCTTTGTTGGTGCCTTCGCATCTTAGTGGCTGAACTCTAACAACCAAACCAATTATACCTGTCAAACCGCCACCATCCATTTTTTTTATCCAACCATCATTATAGATTTGACTTTGATTACCGCTTTGATTTATGAGGGCAGATTAGATAAAAATTCTAGAGACTTTTAAAGGGTGCTGAATTAATCGGGTGTATTTTGAAATTCAAAAGGAGTTCACCTAATGCGGGAAAAATTACTCGCCGACATGCAAAAAGCCATTGAGCAAGTCCGGCAATGGCCTAAAAAAGAAGTTCGGGTATTTCACCACAATGACTCCGACGGTCTCAGCTCAGGGGCCATCCTTACCCAGGCCTTTCAAAGGGACGGCTTCGAGGTACACCGCTTCTGCCTGGAAAAACCCTATCCGGCCTTGCTGCACAAAGTCTACCAACAGGAAGGCGAAATCATCGTCTTTGCCGATTTCGCCGGCCGGATTGCCCCGATGCTCTCGGATCTGAACAGAGGACGCAATCTGACGCTGATTCTGGACCACCATGTGGCCGAGGCCGCAACGGATCCCAGGGTCCACAATCTGGATCCCGACCTCTATGGCCTCAAGGGTGACCGGGACATATCCGGATCGACCACATGCTACCTGTTCGCTCATACCCTGAACCCCGCCAATCGTGACCTGGCCCACATTGCCGCTATCGGTGCGGTCGGAGATGAATTTTTCATCGACGGCTGTCTGGTAAGCGAAAATCGCGATGTTACGCTGGAGGCCGTCAAACAGGGCCGGATGGAAATTAAAAAACAACAGATCGGGGAGCGCTATTATCTGAATACGCCCGCCGGGCAGGTACCCTGTGATGAATTCGCTGCCTATCTGGACACCCTGGGGGCCGCAGGATTTTATCAAAAAGGGCCGGACATGGGCGTCAGGGTCTGTCTTGAAGGCACCACCCCGCAATCCGATCGGATGCTGGAGGAACTAAAATCCGTTCAGGCCAGGGCATTTGAAGAAGAAATGAAACGAATCCGGGCGGGAGCCCTGAAAAAGACGGCGCACATTCAATGGTTTCATGTGGCCAACCGCTTCCGCCCCATGGGGGTGAAAATGATCGGTGTTTTCTGCGATGCCATTAAAAATACGGCGCATATCGATCCCGGGCGCTACCTCGCCGGTTTTCAGATTATCCCCAATGAAATACCGGGATTCGGCCCGGTCCCCTTAAATGATGTCAAGATTTCCATGCGGGTTTCGGCCCGCCTCGAAGATGAAATCCGGGCGCAGACTGCCATGCCGCTCAATATTTTACTGCCCGAAGCCACCAATAAACTCGGCGGTTTCTCCGACGCCTGTCACAGCCTGACGGCGGCCACCACGGTGGCGATCGGAAAGGAAGAACAACTGATAGAAGAAATGGAAAAGATCCTGGAAATTGACAATCAATGTCATTAACTTAACATCAATTTCTCGTGGGAATGGTTTTCCAGTCACGAAAAGATGTTGCTCGAATGTAGCAGCCGTTTAATCGCGGCTGGAAAGCCGCTCCCACATGGGTAACACCAGGCCTAATTTGATGACATGGAGGCGGAAATAATAAAAGTTCATAGTTACATCGTTCGGAATCATATATAAATTTATCCGTTCAAATAGTAACTCTGAGCTTTGAATCCAATTACACTTTCTAATTTGAAATCAATAATTATCGAAGAGAAAGGATAAATTTATGGGAAAAGGAACTGCGTTTGGGAAATCAATTCTAATTGGTGATCAATTCGTTTTGGAAGAAGTACCGGCCATCGTTTCATCGATTCCATTTGAGACCGAGTGCGTGGTGGAAAGACTGCTGGAAGGCAGCGGCTGGACCCTGGAAGACAACCGCACCGAGGTGCCGGGATACAAAGAAAAGAAAAAACATCAACAGGTCGACTCCATCGATCACATGCTGGCGGTAATGAAAATCGATGTCAAACAAAACCCCATCAAGATCACCTATGGCGGGTCGCTTTTAGCCGGCAGCGGGGTCGGTGCCAGTGCCGCGCATTGTGTGTCCCTGGCCCGGGCCTTAAACGATGAGTTCAAGCT
>JBAVYC010000851.1:0-3326 GCA_049698595.1 Desulfobacterales bacterium
CGCATCGGGAGCCGCCACACCCGGTCACTGAGGTCATAATCCGGCTGTATCAGATTGATATCTTTTATGAATCGCGGCAGACGGCGAACGACTTCATCGCTCATGATTGTGCTCCTTGATCATAGAAAAATTCCGCTATTTGCAGCTTTAATCTTGTGACGCGGTCAGGAGTGTGTCAAATTCAATTACATTGTCAAAGTATCCGTCTTTTTTGACCCCGGAAGCAAGTGCACCACTATAGATTAAAACCGGTCTAACCGTATAGCCCTTAGGCAATTTTAGCCGTTCGATTTTTTCCTGTACTTCACTGATGACCTTCTTTGGAATCATTTTTCGAAACTTAATCTCACAGACATAAAATGTAAATTTTGTTTCGATAAGAAGATCGATCTGACAAGGTTGCTTACGCTGTGTTTTTTTTTGAAAATAAGGTGAAGCATTTTTTACCGTATTTATGTTGATTGCTAGTAGAGAACAAATGGTGTGAATATTATTAAGTACCAGATTTTCAAACTGGAGGCCCATGATCGTTTCCCACTCGGCAAGACTTTCCAGAGCCACCTCACGGAACAGCCCCCTTTCTATCTTATCTTTGATCGGCTCTAAGTATTTTAGATAAAAGCGCAGATAATTATCTTTCAATCTATACCTGGCGAGATTGGATGCCTTTTTTTTCCCGGGTTGAAAAATGACGTCTTTCGTAATAAAACCGGAATCAGATAGATCTATTAGATATCGGCTTAAATCTCCACCTCTATCTCTCTTGAGCTGATCGGCTAAATCGCTTAATGTCTTGCGGCCTGAAACCAGAGCAGAGACAATCCTTTTATATGATGGCGCACGCCTTGAAAAGATGTCTTGGAATATCTGATCAAATTCAGAATATAGAAAACCTTCTTTGCTGAAACAAATCCTTCTGATATTTTCTTCTGCCGGTAGGTTAGGATTGATCTCTTCCAAATACCGCGGCACACCGCCGGTAACGGCCAGCATCTTCAATTTTTCTTTCGCATCAATTAGGCCGGCCTTCTCCCCCCAGAACATATTGCAATGAAATAGACCTAATTCTTGCGGTATCAATTTTAGCGAGATGCGCCCTACAAACCCGGCACTGTTTAGAATATTTTTATCAATCCACGAAGAAACTGAGCCGCATAGAACAAGTATTAATCCGGCGTGATGCTTAAAATCGGTGTCCCAGGCTATTTTTAATTGACCCGCAAAATCTTTATCGCGGGTCGCCATCCAAGAAATTTCATCAAGAAGGATGACGGTCTTTTCGTCTTTAATAACATTATTCAGTAAAGAGAACGCCTGATACCATGATTCAAGATTGAGTTTCGGAAGGTTGGTCTGTCGCGCCAACTGTTCGCTGAATGCATTCAACTGGTTTTTTTTAGTTATCCCTTCTCGCGGCGGTAACCCCTGAAATTCTAAAAATTTTTTTGCCTTCTTACCGAACTGTTGAATTAAAGTGCTTTTGCCGATCCTCCGTCGACCGGCGCAAACAGCAATACTAGCCTTCCTCAAATCGAACAAACCATTTAACAATTTGAGTTCATTTCCCCTTCCAATAAACATTTAATCCCTCAATTTTATGAAGAAATATAATTATTGTTATTTTTGTGAAAATATAATAAAGAATTTTTTGGCCACAAAATTAACAAAAAGCTATTTTTGTGTCAAGTTATTAATTATTTTTTTGGCCACCAAATCAACATCGTGTTAAAATCAACCTTACCCGAATCACGAAACCGAATACTTTTACCTCAGGGACAAAATGATTCAGCGGGTGACAGCTGCCGGCGGAAAAGTCGAAACCACCAGTGATGCCGTAACCTTGAAACTCAAACCCACCCTGGACGGAATGGTCAAGCAGGCCAAAAATTACGGGCTCATGTCGGACCCGGATGTCAATCCGGATATTCGTTCCCTGCAGCACATGCTGTTATTCGGCATCAAGGGTATGGCGGCTTATACCGACCATGCTGCCGAACATGACCAGGAAGATGAAGGCAATTATGAATTTGTCCACCGGGGACTGGCTGCACTGGAAGACAAGAGCCTTGGCATGAACGAATTATTGGGCCTGGTCCTGGAGTGTGGTGAAAAAAATCTTCGTGCTATGGAACTGCCTGGCAGAACCAGAAGAAGGAATTTGATCAATTCCCCGGGGCCATCCTGATGACCTCCAATTGTATCCAAAAACCCAAACAGACCTATAAAAAGAATATTTTCACCACCGGTACCGTGGGATGGCCGGGAGTCGCCCATGTCAGCAAGCAGAATCTGGGGCCTTTGGTGGACCGCGCACTCGAATTGCCCGGATACACGGAAGACAAACCAGACATGGAAATTCTGGTGGGATTCGGCCACAATGCCGTACTGGGTGTTGCCGACAAAATCGTTGCGGGTGTCAAGGATGGGTCCATCGGCCATTTCTTCCTTGTGGGCGGTTGCGACGGGGTGAAAAAATCCCGGAATTACTACACTGAATTTGTCGAAAAAACACCGGACAACAGCATTGTGCTGACCCTGGCCTGTGGAAAATTCAAATTGGTGCTTGGATTTTATTCATAAGGCGACTATATTGTGCACAATACAATTGTAAGAACCATTTATGATGACAAAACGAGGTGAAAAATGAAAGGTCCTGGAGTTTTGGTAATCGGATGCATGATGATTTTTTCCTGTGCTGGACAGCGACCTGAAAATACAGGGGTCCACAACGGCCGGTTGGCGGACTGTCCGTCCAAACCCAATTGTGTCAGCAGCCAGGCTGCCGATGAAGATCATGCCGTAGCTCCCTTCAGGTATCAGGGGGAAAAAATGGCGGCCTTCAAGCGGCTGGAAAAAATTGTGGAATCGTTTGAAAGATTTACAATCATTACCAAAAGCGACGATTATCTCCACATTGAATGCAAGTCGGCAATCATGGGGTTTGTCGATGACGTGGAGTTTTACTTCCCGGAAGAGAAAGTGATCCACGTGCGCTCAGCCTCCCGGCTCGGGTATTCCGATTTCGGCGTTAACCGGAAGCGGGTGGAACAGCTACGAAAACTGTTTACCCCTTAGTTGCATAAACAACATGCCAAAGATTAGATAATGGTCTGCAATTATTGCCAATATCATAGCAAAAATAAGATTGAACGCTTAAAAAAAGACATAAAGTCTTATCAAACGCTTACCCAGCCAATATCGCCGGATAATGCCATTGGGCGGCTGACCCGTATGGATGCGATAAACAGCAAAAGCATAAATGAAGCCGCCCTGAACAAGGCAAAACAGACTTTATCAAAAATGGAGGGAGCGTTGACGATGATCAA
>JBAVYC010000852.1:0-9138 GCA_049698595.1 Desulfobacterales bacterium
GGTTGAGCGGTTTGGGGCTACGCCCTTCGAGCTACGACGGGACACGTCGATTCCACACACAGGGTTCAAGATTTTGGGTTGAAAAAAACAGACAGTTCGTATCAAAAGGATCGTGTTTTTATTTATGTTATAGCCAGATTGAATATTTTAGCCTCCGGCTCTCAGATCCTGCGGCTCGGAGAGGAATGCTCAATTTACAACTACTTAACCAATCAACGATATATGTTCCTAGGTCATCCTTATATATCTTTTTTGAACAGGTCTTCCACCTCTGTGACTTCATTCGGGCGTTTGGTATACTTAGTGGGAACCGTTCCTTCTTTAAAGCATTCGAAAATCACATCTTTTGACTCCGGAACCGGCAGCAGTCCGCTATCGGCATCGATTTTTGCAAACACAATGCCTTCGGGGGCTTGAAAAACCTTCACGGGTTCATTTTCCAGCACGCCTTGCATGAATCCAAGCCAGATCGGACTGGCTGCCCGGGAGCCGGTTTCGCCCTTGCCAAGAGGGGCTTCTTCATCCAAACCCACCCATACCCCCGTTATAAATTGAGGTGTGTAGCCCACAAACCAGGCGTCAAATAAGTTGTTGGTTGTACCGGTTTTACCGGCCACCGGTCGTTTTAGCGCCCGTACCCTCCTACCGGTTCCGTGCTTGACGACACCTTCCAGCAGGCTTGTCATAATGTAAGCCGTGCTTTTCTCAATGACCTTTTTTCTTTCATTCGCCATTTCTTCTAAAACATTTCCATGGCGATCGGTCACCTTCAATACAAAAACGGGTTCAACCAGGTAGCCCTGATTGGCGAAAACCGAGTAGGCCCGCAGAAGTTCGAGCAGGGATATGCCGGAGGACCCGAGTGCGATGGACAAATCCCGGCTCAACTTGGAAGCAATACCCATTTTGGCAGCATAATCGATGGCATAATCGACACCGATATCCTGCAATATTTTTATGGTGACCAGGTTGCGGGATTTGGTCAAGGCCTTGCGAAACAGGGTCGGGCCAAAAAAAGTTTCTTTGTAATTTTTAGGCTTCCAAGTAAAATCACGTTCTTCGTCTTTAAAAACGATGGCGGAATCAACGATTACGGTTGCAGGGGTGTAAATTTTTTCGGGATCATCAAACTGCTTGTCCAGGGCGGCGGCATAGATAATCGGTTTGAACGCGGAACCCGGTTGACGCCTGGACTGGATGGCGCGATTGAATTGAGTCTGATTAAAATCACGTCCACCGACCATGGCCTTTACCAAACCGGTTTCTGCTTCAATGGACATCAGGGCGGACTGGGCTACGGGTATCTGTTCCAGATCCACGGCCCACGTATTTTCATCTTCGGTTTTTTCTCTTTTGATCCTCACCAAAATGACATCCCCAAAGGCTAGCGCCTCAGAGGGTTTTCGAATTTTAGCCTCGAAGTAGGCCAGTTCCAGATTGGGTTTGCGGGCCCATTGCATATCCTTAAGGGCAATGACACCCTGGGACATTCCCATGCGGACGGTAACTTTTTTCTTGGCGTCATTGACTGCGATCACGACAGCTTTGGTGACAGCCCCCGCACTCAACGGTTTTTTTGCCAGCTCGGTCTGTACGGTTTGGGAAAAGGATTCAATTTCTTCGGGTTTTATCTGCTGCAATGGTCCGCGGAAACCACTGCGTTTGTCCAGTTCGAATAATCCTTTCTGGATTTCCCGGCGCGCAATCTTCTGCATCTCTATATTTACAGCTGTATAGACCTGCAGACCCTGGGTGTACAGGGCATCCTTGCCATATTTATCCTGGATATAGCGACGCACATGTTCGGTATAAAAAGGGATTTCCTCAATATAGAGGTTGCGTCGGGGCTTGATGTCAAGTTGGGTATTGATGGCTTCGGTTGCCTGGATGTTGTCGATATAGCCTTCCTCAACCATCCGATTTAAAACATATATCTGACGCTGCTTGGCGCGTTCGGGGTGTCTGAAGGGCGAATATTTACTGGGCGCCTGGGGCAATCCCGCCAGCATGGAACACTCTGCGAGGTTTAAATCTTTGACGGATTTGCCGAAATAATTTTCGGAAGCCGCCTGCACGCCATAAGCCCCATGACCCAGATAGATCTGGTTCAGATAAAGGTAAAGAACATCCTCTTTGGAAATTGTTTTATCGATACGATAGGCCAGGATGGCTTCTTTCAATTTGCGTTTATAACTTCGCTCCGGGGTTAAAAGAAACGATTTGGTAACCTGCTGGGTAATGGTACTGCCGCCCTGTACGATGTGGCCGGCTTCGAGGTTTTTAAAAAAGGCCCTGATAATACTTATAAAATCGATGCCCTGGTGTTTATAGAATCTTGCGTCTTCGGCAGCCACGAAAGCATCGACCAGCGTCGAGGGCATTTGCGACAGCGGCATGACAATCCGACGTTCTTTAAAAAATTCGGCGATTTTACGGTTGTCATCGGAGTAGACGGATGTAATAATCGAAGGATGATAGTCGGACAGGGAGGTAATTTTAGGCAGATCCTTACTGATAGAATAATAGATTGCCACACCGGCGGCCGCGCCGCAAATGACGACAAAAATTGCAAGCAAAAAGGACCATAAAACAAGCGTTTTAAAAAAGCCCCGCTTTTCCCGCCGTACACGATTTTTGCGAATGTCTGATCTACTTTTTTCCTTAGACATGTATCGGTATCCTCAATATAGCTTCACCAGACTGGTATTATTTTGCGCAGCAACAAGTGGTTGAAAGGTGCCCGGAACGAGCTTTGGAGATGAGTCAATTTACCATCAAGTTATCACGAAAAGGTTTCGATTCAAACAGGCTTTGGTTCCCAAACAAATACCGGACCAGTGTCATAACCTGCCTGACTTTGCCAAAAAAAAATTGACATTATCTACCGGAACGGTTAAAAAATAAGGTTTAATATCTCCCAGCCAGTCTATTGATTATTTAATGCTAATAATAGCGCCTTTAACCGACAAATTCAATATTATATTTAACAATGATCAAACTCGATTTTAATAAAACAGGCGGGCTCGTTCCCGCCATCGTTCAGGATTTCCAAACCGGTGAGATTTTAATGTTGGCCTATATGAATCCGGATGCCTTTAACGCGACGCTCGCCACCGGCAAAGCCACCTACTACAGCCGCAGTCGGCAAACCCTTTGGGTTAAAGGAGAAACTTCAGGTAATATGCAGCTAATCAAAGAAATTCGGATTGACTGTGATGATGACACGGTGCTTTTGAAAGTCGAACAGCTGGGAGACGCGGCATGTCATACCGGGCATCGGTCCTGTTTTTTTAAAAAAGTCGAAGACGGGTCTATCCGGATTATGGGAAAACCGATATTCGATCCCAGAGAGGTATATAACAAGTGAAAACACAACTGAAATTCGGCATTCCCAAAGGAAGCCTTCAAAATGCCACCATCGCCTTGTTTAAGCGTTCCGGATGGCATATTAATGTGAACGGAAGAAGTTATTTCCCTGAAATTGATGATGAGTCCATCGAGTGTGCCATATGCAGGGCCCAGGAAATGTCTCGATATGTGCAAAACGGGACCCTGGATGCGGGCCTTACGGGAAAGGATTGGATTGCGGAAAACCGCTCGGATGTGCATGTCGTCGCCGATCTTATCTATTCTAAAGTGAGTTCCCGATCGGCCCGCTGGGTGGTGGCGGTTCCCTACGACTCTCCTATAAAGCGGCTGGAGGATCTGGCCGGTAAAAAGATTGCAACCGAACTGACGGAGTTTACAAGACGATATTTTGCCGAACGCAATATAGAGGTCATCGTCGAATTTTCATGGGGCGCCACAGAGGCCAAGGTGGTTTCCGGACTTGCCGATGCGGTTGTGGAGGTAACGGAAACAGAAAGCACCATAAAGGCTCATGGGCTGCGTATTATTCATGAATTGATGCAAACCAATACCCAGCTGATCGTAAACCACGAATCCTGGAAAAATCGACAAAAAAGGGAAAAGATCGAGCAGATTGCCCTCTTGCTCAAAGGTGCTCTGTTGGGCCAAAAGATGGTAGGTCTTAAAATGAATGTTCCCGGGGAACTCATGGAAAATGTAATCAACATTTTGCCAAGCCTGAACGCACCCACCGTTGCCTCCCTTTACCAATCAAAATGGTTCTCGGTGGAAATCGTGGTCGCTTCCGACACGGTCAGAGAACTGATTCCGAAACTTCTGGAACACGGAGCGGAAGGGATTATTGAATATCCATTGAATAAGGTGGTTTAAGATTATGATTTCCAAACGCACCGCAGAGATGACCTCTTTTATTGTCATGGATGTCCTGGAGCGGGCCAATGAAATGGAACGTGCAGGGGTTCATATCATTCATCTGGAAGTCGGGGAGCCGGATTTCGATACGCCTGCCTGCGTAAAAGAGGCGGCATGCAGGGCGCTGGAAGGTGGCCATACCCATTACACCCACAGCCTGGGCTTATTTGAGCTGCGTGTCGCCATCAGTGAATATTATCTGACAACCTACGGCGTTTCCATCGACCCGGATCAGGTGATTGTCACCTCCGGTTCCTCACCGGCTATTTTTCTGGTGTTTTCGGCCTTGCTTGAAAAAGACGACCAGGTCATAATTTCCGATCCCCACTATGCCTGCTATCCCAATTTTATTAAATTTGTCCAGGGGCAACCGGTCACGATTCGAGTTTATGAAGAAGATGGTTTTCAATACCGGCCTGAATCCATCCAAGAAAAAATTACCGCCAAAACCAAAGCGATTTTTATTAACTCACCATCCAATCCCACCGGCAACCTCCTGTCGCTAAGCCGGATGAAAGCAATTGCAGCTCTGGCGGACACGCCCAACGCCCCCTATATCGTATCCGATGAAATTTACCACGGACTGGTTTACGAGGGTAAAGAGCATTCCATATTAGAATTCACCAACCATGCTTTTGTGGTCAACGGATTTTCAAAACTCTTTGCCATGACCGGCTTGCGATTGGGCTACGTGATCGCACCAAAGCCCTTTGTGCGGCCTATGCAAAAACTGCAGCAAAACTTTTTTATTTCCGCCAATGCCATGGTTCAACATGCGGGTATTGCTGCCTTAAAAGAAGCCGGCGAGGATGTGGCCGGGATGAAAGCGATTTATGACAAGCGGCGACGCTTCATGATCGCCCGGTTGAAGAAAATCGGTTTCGGCATCACTGTGGAGCCTACCGGGGCGTTTTATGTCTTTGCCAACGCCAGACACATATCCGGTGATTCTTATAAACTGGCATTTGACATCCTGGAAAAAGCCCATGTGGGGGTGGCGCCCGGAATCGATTTTGGACACAATGCAGAAGGATACCTGCGCTTTTCCTATGCCAATTCCCTGGCAAATATTAAGGAAGGGATGAATCGATTGGAAACGTATTTGGCGAATCGTACTTCAGACCACGTTGAATAGTTTACTGGTTGAATGGTTGATTAGGTAAATTATAGTCATAATTTTAGAATGTTACGATTTTTGAAACATGAAGTCTGCAATTATTTTGCAAATATGGGATCAATCCATATTTGCGACCACTTAACCAATCAACTAATCAACGATATCTGAATTTCAAACATCATGAAGATTTTGTCTGCCGAATTTATCACCAGTGCCACCAAACCGGACCAGTATCCTCCGCTAAAATACCCCGAAATGGCTTTCGCCGGGCGCTCCAATGTCGGCAAATCCAGTCTGATCAATACCCTTGTCAACCGCAAGCGTCTGGTAAAGACCAGTTCCACTCCCGGACGGACTCAGCTGATCAATTTTTTCGATATTAACAACCGTATTACTTTTGTCGACCTGCCGGGCTACGGCTATGCCAAAGTCCCGACAGCTGTGCGAAAAAAATGGGGTCCCATGATCGAAACCTATCTTTCAGGCCGCCGGTCACTAAAAGGCGTGGTGGTGATCATGGATATCCGGCGCGTCCCGCGGGAGGAAGAGCATAATCTTATCGCCTGGCTTGAGCACTATTCAATCGCGAGAATATTGGTGCTCACCAAAACAGATAAGCTCTCGAAAACCAAACAGGATAAACAACGTGCTGCCGTGGCCAGATCGCTGGACGTGGATTCCATCGAATTAATTATGTTTTCAACCAAATCCCGTAAAGGACGAGAGGATGTCTGGGACGCAATCGTATCGTTGACTGAGTTGAAGCGATCGCAGGAATAGTGAATAAGTGGCATTTTGTAATAAAATGAAGGTTTCAGTGTTCAGGTTTCAGGTGTCAGTATCTAAGATCTCCTTTCCCTAACACCTGAAACCTAAACAGTCCGGTAAGCCAATGACAGACAAAAACCAACCTTATTTCGATTTTAAATCCGGCTATGTTGCGATTGCCGGCACCCCCAATGCAGGAAAATCCACCCTGCTAAACCGGATGCTCGGTGAAAAAATCTCTATCACCTCAAAAAAACCTCAAACCACGCGCAATCGGATCCTGGGTGTGCTGCATAGACCGGATGCACAGATGGTTTTTTTCGACACGCCGGGAGTATTTCACGCCAAAGACAAGTTGAACACGCGGATTGTGGATGCCGCTTTTTCCGCGGTGGCTGATTCCGACCTGATCCTGGTGGTCATCGATGTGGCCCAACCGGATGTCAATGCCGAACGCTTCCTTGTCAAACGGCTTGAGGATGAGAAAAAACCGGTGCTTCTGGCGCTGAACAAAATCGACCTGGTTGAAAAATCCAGCCTGCTGGTTAGCATCGATAAGTGGACCGCCATGTATCAGTTTCATGATGTGGTACCGATATCCGCCAAAAACGGTATCCAGATTAACGAACTGATCCTGGCCATGATATCGGTTTTACCCTTGGGTCCCCCCTATTTTCCAAAAGATACCCTCACCGATGTATCCGAACGCTTTCTCGCCGCTGAAATGATCCGCGAGCAGGTCTTCCGGTTGACCGGTGAAGAAATTCCCTATGCCACGGCGGTCACAGTGGACGTTTTTAAAGAAAAAAACAAGGGCAATCTCGTGAAGATCGAGGCGACCATCCACCTGGAACGCGATTCTCAAAAAGGGATTATCATCGGGAAAAGCGGCAGCAAATTGAAGCAAATCGGCGTACGGTCCCGGGAGCAAATTGAACGTATGCTGGGCACCAAGATTTATTTAAAGCTTTTTGTGCGGGTTCAGAAGAATTGGCGCAAAGATACGAAAGCGATACGAAGGTTTGGTTACTGATTGCTTGTTATTGGTTACTGGTTATTCGTTACTGGATGACGAGGTATCAAAATTAACGAACGATGTCGCATATTCGATTTAGCTGATTGGTAACACAAAAACTTATTGACAAAAGTAGACAATCAAGTAATAATTTTATTATTACTGGAGGTGATATCAATTGTCTAGCGTAAAAACAGCCATTTCAGTCGAAAAATCCCTGCTGGATAAAATAGACGAAACAGCAAAAAATCTCAGTTTGAGCCGGAGTAAATTCTTTGCCGTGGCCGCCGAAAATTACCTTCACCATATTGAAACTCAGGAGCTTATCGAAAAATTGAATGAGGTTTACGGCGACGGTTTGGATGATATGGAGATAAAAACGCTGAAGGGAATGAAAGCCGTTATGCAAAGACATGCGGAGGATGCATGGCAATAGTCCAGGGGGATATCTATTGGGTCGATCTCGGTGTTCCGCGAGGATCTGAACCTGGTTTTCGAAATCCTTACGTTGTGATTCAAAACGATGCTGTGAATGTTTCGAGGATTCGCACAGTGATAGTATGCCTTATTACGTCAAACCTTCAAAGGGCAAAGGCCCCCGGTAATGTACTATTGGAAAAGGATGAAGCTAACTTATCGATGCCCAGCGTTGTTAATGTATCCCAAATATATACTATCGACAGGGGCATGCTTGGTGAAAAAATAGGTAAGCTTGAAAAGGGACGTGTCCGTCAGATTCTTAGTGGGCTTTTTTTGATGCTCGAACCACGATATATTTTTTAACCGCAGAAATACGTTGAGTAATTCGAGGCGTAATCCGCCGTGCACAGTTTGACGCGGAATTTAGGCAAATTAAGGTGCGTTATCTATAGATCTTTAAGCCGTTATGTTGTCGGGATGGTAACCCCTTTCGTGTTTTATCAGCCATTCCTTGCGCCAGAGACCGCCACCGTATCCGGTCAGGCGGCCATCACTTCCAATAACGCGATGGCAGGGAATGATAATGGAAATGGGGTTTTTTCCGTTGGCATTTCCCACCGCCCGGCAGGCTTTAGGCTTGCCGATGGCGCCGGCGATCTGCCTGTAAGGTACCACTTCACCGAAAGGTATTTTTTCAAGCTGTCGCCAGACCAATTTTTGAAATTTTGTGCCCTTGGGATCAAGGCTTAATAGAAATTGGCTACGATTCCCCTTGAAATACTCGTCAATTTGCTTGAGACCGGCTTTTAAACAAAAGGGCAGGTCAGTATCGCCCGGTAGCTCTTCTTCAACAAAATCCAGGGATAAGATGCAATCCTGATTTCCAACAATTTTTATGGGCCCCAGTGGGGATTTGTAATAGATTGTATACGTCTTCATGACAGGCGATTTCTCGCTAAAAAGTTAAGGGGATGTTGATTGAGATCCAAAGTGGTACTAAGAAAGCACAGTGTTGCCCCCGGAGTCAAGAAAAACCCACGTATTTTTTCACTGTTCTTCTGTCGATTTTCAAGCGTCGCGCCGTCTCTACGAATGAACCGGTACGTGAGTAAACATGAGTACAATAGCGACCGCAGATTTCCTCGATGCTCAGCGCAATTGAATCCTCCAAGATACCGTTCGATTGAATCAATGTTTGGCGCCTTATAAAAAAATGTAACGATATCAAACTCCTTGAAGGGTTCGTGTGAAACTGTTATATAGTCTGTATGGACAAAGTGGCCGTACTACTTAATGAGATGGTTGAGCAAGGTATTATTGAGGACTATGCGGTATTTGGTGCCGTAGCTCAAATGCGTTACACCGAGGCTGTGGTGACGTTGGACGCAGATATACTCGTGGCAGTAACCGAACCGGATAAACTGGATGTGTTAAGCCCGATTTATGCTTTCTGCCGAGAACGTGGTTACTTGCCCGAGGGCGAAGCGATCCGTGTTGGGGACTGGCCCGTGCAATTCATCCCTGCATTCAGCAAACT
>JBAVYC010000853.1:0-2394 GCA_049698595.1 Desulfobacterales bacterium
GTTTCGATGAAAGCCGGAAATTTTTGTTCCAGATTGTGCGGCGGCGTTTTTTTTGCAAGTCGGACAAATGTAGCCCCTTTAATATTCCAATTCGTTTCCCAATCAAAGGTATTCATGGAGATCAGCATATCGAATTTCAGGCTTGAATTAAGGGGCGCATCCCTGGCCACGCCCTTAACCACAAACTCGAGATCTTTCCAAATTGTCAACTTCCGACCCATGGCGTTGACAGTGCCGAAGTATCTCCGGGCCGTGGATTCACTTAGCACAACTGAATTTGATTCTGATAGAGCGGTTTCAGGCTCGCCGGCGAGCATTTCGAATGGAAAAAATTTTAGAAAATTAGAATCGACCAGCAAAATGGTACCTTCCTCCGCGTAAAACGTGTCCCTTTCCTGTCGCACGACCGCCCTATCGGTGGGAATCCAGCGGGTGGCATCTTCGATTTCCTGAAATTCGTTCAGTAGAAGATTGCGCAGAGGGGCGCGCGTGATGGCAGAATGGCGTTCACCGGCGGTCCCTGAAGGAACCACCTGCACAACGCTGTAGATTCGATCTGCATCCCGGTGGAATTGGTTAAAGCTCATCTGGAAATTAAACAAGGCAGCCGTCAAACTGAAAATAGCAAGCCCGATGGCCAGCCCGGCGATGTTGATCATCGAGTAGCCTTTGTGTTTGAGGATGTTGCGAATGGCGGTTTTGAAATAGTTTGAAATCATAGTAACTGGTTCACGGTTCAAGGCACAAGCCTTAGGGTTTCCTATTAACCTTCCGATTTAGGCCCTTGTGCCCTACGCCTTATGCCATTGTTATTCATACCTCAAAGCGTCAACCGGATTGGCCCTGGCTGCTTTATAGGTTTGATATATTACGGCGCTAAAAGCGATCAGCAGAGATAAAAAGCCGATTAAAATAAATAGGCCGATGCCAATGTTCACGGGATATGTCTGTATTTCATGCAAAATGGTTTTGGTTACATAATATGTAATCGGCAGGGCGATAACGTTGGCCAAAATAATCAACCGAAAAAATTCAGTCAGGAGTAATTGAACGATCTCTCGAAATGTAGCACCATGTGCTTTTCTGATTCCGATTTCTTTAATTCTTCGCCGGGTGGCATAGGTTGAGAGACCAAACAGACCCAGGCCGGAAAAGAATATCGCGACAAGCCCAATGGTACCCACTAACATCCCGAATTGTTTCAGCGGTAAATACAAATCCTTGAAATGCTCGTCCAGCGTTGAGTACTCAAACGGCAAATCCGGAATAAACAGGCCCCATTGATCTTTTATGTATTCAACCACCTCGGAATCCGGATCATGAGACAATTTGATGTATAGAATTTGGAGGAAATCTTTTCGTATGTACATGACACTGGGTCGAATACTGGAAAACAAATCTGAAAAATGATAATCTTTGACCACGCCAACAATGACGCCTTTAAAATTTCGGACCGTTAATTGCCTGCCGATGGGATCTTTCCATCCCAACTGACGGGCCGCGGTTTCATTAATGATGAGGCTGCTGCTCTCATCATGATCACGGGAAAATGATCTTCCTTTCACCATTTTCATTTCGAGAAGTTCAATATAATCGTAATCAACTCCGTAAACATTCCATATCCATGCGTCTCTTTCACTTCCCCCTTTCGGTATCACCCTGAAAACTGTGCCCCAGCCAATAGGTGTCCATAATGCGGCACTTAAAGAGACAATTTTCGGATGTTTTTTTAGCTCATTTTTCAGCGTCTCAAGCTCGGGGGATAATTTGCCGTAACCCACCCGCGCAACCAGCACGTTGTCTCTGCTATAACCCAGATCGAGATGATAGAGATAATTATTGAGCTTTATAATCGATATGGCAAATATGACGCAAAATATTGAAACGATGAATTGGGTGACGACCAGGACCTGGCGGATAAGCATACCCTTTTTACCGGTTTGGAGATCGCCCCTGAGAATCTTTACAGGCTGGAGACGAGATAAGAAAAGCGCGGGATAACTGCCGGCTGCAGCGCCCACAAGGATGGTAACCGCCAGACATTTGAGCATCATTATCGGGCTGTTCAGCAGTCTGGGGCCTATTTCGCCGATTATATCATTGCCGACAAAAGCATCGAACAACGGACGCATTAACTCATTCAGTACGATAGCCAGGGGGAACGCGATCAGGGCCATGAGGATGGATTCTCCTAAAAACTGCAACATAAGCTGCAACTCTGAGCTTCCCATAACTTTTCGCACGCCGACCTCACCGTAACGGGTTACATATTGGGCTGTCGCCAGATTCATGAAATTAAAGCAAACTACCAATAGCATCGCGATTCCTGCCGCCAGTACTAGCAGATAAGCATTTTGCACATCCTTCTGCCAGATACCCTGTACATGAAATGAC
>JBAVYC010000854.1:0-4884 GCA_049698595.1 Desulfobacterales bacterium
TATAAAAAATGACTGAGCGAAGCCTCCGGCTCGTAGGGGTTCTAATGCATACGCCTCGGAGAGCGAACCCACCCTTCGACATTCGATATTCGATATTCTGCGGTTCTGCGGTTCGCTTTTAACTTGGCGTAGTTTCATAAGAGGATTTAGCGACCAGCCTTCCTGACACCCGAAACCTGACACCTCTATTTACCCCTGATACATAGCCAATGTAAATACTAAGGTGGTACTAAGGCGATTCAAGCCAATTGCGATAGGAGCGAGCCTGTCTGGCGGTGGATTCATCACCGGCCTCCCCGGCGAGCTGCTCGGCCCGGTTCAGCCATTTAAGTGCATCCTGGTTTTGCCCCTGCTGTGCGGCACTGCGTCCGGCCCGCAGATAATACTTCGATGCTTCCGACAATTTTCCTGCCTGTTCACAGGCCCGGGCGGCCAGAGCCAGAGCGTTTACCATTCCGCTGTAGTCAAAATCTTCACGCCGCAATTCGGCGGCACGGTTACAAGCTTCGATGGCCTCATTCCAGTTGCCTTCGGCCATTGCCAGGCGCCCCACCAGCTCCTCGCGGTCGGCCCGCAGACCCGCTGTGGCGGGTTTGCCCAGGGCGGCGATTTCCTGACGAAGCTGCTGGGTGTCACCCCGTCGGGCGGCCATCAACCCCCGCAAAAAATGCGCTTTGCTTTGAACGGCTGCCGAGATTGGATTTGAGTCTGTCAGGACCTGATCGATTAGCCGTCGCGCCTCTTCCTGTCTGTCTAAATGGTATAAAAGGGTGGCTTCCAGCAGGAGAATATCCGCCGGTATGCTCTGGTCGACATCGGCCAATTCGGACTTGGCCTGGCGGACCCTCTCAAGCGCTTTGCCGTAAGACTGTAACCCTGCCAGGCAGACCGCCAGGTTGTAATGGGTGTTCACGATGGCCTGCGAGTTATCGAGAATGTAGGCCCGTTCCAGAGCCTGTTGGTAAAGCCCTACTGCCTGCTGAAGCTTCCCAGTGTCAAAGGCCATGCGGGCTGCCCGGCTTGCCCGTTCAAATTCTTCATCGATGTCAGATCGATCCTGCACCGTCGGTGACGAACTGCAGCCACCTCCGCCGACAAGAATAACGACGAAAAACAAACATGCCAGGCAACAAACGGCATGGAATCGGCGACCTTCGTTCATGGTCTGACCTCCAGGGGTGATATGCGTGCAGATTCCCTGGGTTTCCCCCCGGCTTTGCCGCCAAGCAGCCAGTTTGATTGAAGTTGTCTCAATAGTTGCTCAAGCTCCGCCATGACCTGCTGGGTCTGGAGCATCAGCACGGGAATACTGTCGGTGGCATCTCCCATGTTTTCGGCGATGCGCGGAAGTTGCGGGGTCGTCCTGCTCAAATCGTCCATCACGGCCTTTACGGAGACCAGGACCTCTTTAAGTTTGAGGCTGATCTCCGGCAAATCCTTGGACTGTTTGTTGATTTTCGCCGATATCTTGGAGACGTTTCCCACGGTGGTTTCAAGGCCGTCAAAAAGCGGTCCGAGCCGCGCGATGTTTTCGTTAAGCTGAGAGATCAGCGCCTCCACCTCCTTTATCAGCGTATCTTCAGAAAGCAGCTGGCCGACTGTGCCCTCGCCCCGGCTGATCTTATCTGAAATGGTATTCAGATTGGCAAACAGCTGCTGCATATTGCCCTCAGGATCCTGCAGTTCTTTGACCACCGTCAGGAATGCGCGAATGGCTTGCTGAGTATCGTCAAGGATCGGAAAAACTTTGGTGCGCACGTCTTCGAGTATCTCCCCAAGCGATTCGGTGGGCGCACGTTCGGCGACCGCAGTGATCACCGCGTACTCCCAATCGAGCGGTTCTCCCACGCCGCGGGAAATATAGAGAAAGGAATCACCGGCGACGCCATACTGCTTGCGGATAACGGCGGTTGAATCGCGCCGTACAAAGGCCTTCATATCACTTTGAATTTGAACATCGGCGTGCATCTGCTGGTCGGGACTGATGACGATTCTGATCACTTTGCCGGCTTTTGTCCCCAGGATGTGCACCTCTGCGCCTTTTGATAGTCCAAACAGGCCTTCCGATGGCAGTATGACCTTAAGTCTCTCACCGGGATCCAGCCATTCCCGGACCTGGCCGGAGAAAAGAAAAGCCGCACCAAAAATAATCACTGTCAGGATCACGAAGACACCAACAGCCTGATTGGCATATCGGTAGTGCGTATGTTGGTAAGTCAAACTCACCTGATCACCTCCAGCAGTTTGCGCGCAGTCAACCGGTAACGATGGGTTGCCGGCAACAGGGGATCGTTCCAGACATGGTCCTCAAGGGTTAGCCAGATCACACCACTACCCCGGTCGCAGGCCCTGCGGATGGCATTAATCAGCGGCGGCAATATTTCGGGATATACCCCGAAAGTCGGCTCCTCCAGCAAAATCAATTCAGGTTGACCGAGGAAGGCCCGAATGCAAGCGGCGCGCTGATGATCGGTCCTCATCACATCATCCGGCAGCCCCATGGGCAACCCCGGTAGTCCGAATTGCTCAGCCAAACGCACGGCCTCATCGCGAAACGCAGCAAACTTTCGCCGGGTATGGTGAAGCTGAGGCAGCAAAATGTTCTCCAGCAGCGTCAGGTGATTGATCCAGTTGCCGAAGGTAAACACCCGGCCGATCCGTCCCCGCAGCGCATTGGCAGTGTCGGACGGAAGCGCTGACCAATCCTTGCCTAAAAAAAAGATGGACCCCTCGGCAGCCTGATGCAGGCCACAGCAGGCATCGGCCAGAATCGATCCGAACCGGGGACGCTCCAGGTTAATCAGTGCCAGGTCACCGCCGAAAAGGTTCATTTTTAAATCAATGGTCTCACCGCTGCCTCCTTGCTCAGTGAACACCTTAACTTTTTCAAAACGAAGGATGCTGCGGTGATCTGCAATGCCTTTTATCATGATTACCTTCCACCATCCGTCACAGCAGCAATGTCAGCAGGCCGGATATCAGCAAAGCTGCCAACACCGATTTTGTAACACCGCGCGACAAGGCTGCCTGGAGATCGGACCTGGAACGGGAAACGGACAAACCGGTGGTGCAGGCAATTAAAGCTACGACAAAGCCGATAAAAAAAGATTTCAAGGGTATCGTCGCAAATTCTGCAAGTCCCATCTCCGATAGAATTCGAAAAACAAATTCCTGTAAAGTCACATCCAGGGAACCCAGCGCATTGCCCGTCAAAAAGCCTGAAACCAGGGCAAACATAATAAATGCAATCGTCAAGCTGAACATACTCACCGCAACCGCCACTACCCGCGGGACAATCAGGAAGAGAAACGGATCGATGCCCTGGGCGTCCAGCATCCGAACCTGCCCGTCAATTTGCATGTTGCCAAGCTCCACCAGAATGACCGATCCGCTGCGCCCGATCACTGTCAATGCCACGAACAACGGCGCAACTTCACGCACCAGGACAAGAACCAGGATGGGGCCGGTAAATTTAGTTTGTCCGAAAACACCCAACCAGTAAATTGCCTGGTATACCATGCCTAATCCGACAAGACTGCCGGTGATCAGAATAAACGGCAGCGCCCGCAGTCCGACGAGATAACATTGCTGGAAAAATTCCGCCCGCACCGTTCGACGCCAGGTGAGCGGCCGGCAGCTCTGCCACAACACCGCCACGGCAATGTCGATAAACCGAACAAATCCCAGAACCGAGGCGATCGTCCAGCGGCCGGCGGCGGCGAAGATCCCAGCCGGGGCCTGGCCCGCGAAGTGCGCGCCATCCCGCTTAAGGCCCCTATTCTGAAATGCAGTCATATTCTACCCGTCAACAAATAAGTTGAAATTTCACCGACATCCTTGAGATAATAGCTGCCACGAACTCTGAGTACGTAACTCGTTCGGAGTCGCCGATAGGCGGTCTCACTGACGTGAATACTTCCGACCAGTGCGGTATCGGCCAAGGTCATGGCCGCGCTCACGGCGTCCCCCCAAATGTTGTATGACTTGTGACGCCGCCCCAAGGGGCTTCCAACCAGCGCCCCCCTGTCGATGCCGATGCGAAACTCCATCCGTTCATCAAGGTCCGCAAACAGACCGATACATTGGTCCTGTATGCCCAGCGCAAAATCTGCAATTTTTTGGGTATGCGCATTCGAATCGTCACCTAATCCGGTTGCACATACGATTTGATCACTCATAATTTTCCAGTAATCAATGCCGTGAGAAACGACCATATCCTCCAGGTGGCAGATCAATTGATCGACCACCGTTGTCGTTTGGCCCTGGCCGGAATCCCGCGCCAGCGACAGTGGATCTGTAAACCGGAGCACAAAAACGGTGGTATCGGTGAACACATCCGCCCTGAGTTTGTGGCGATCATAGCCGCGGTCCACCGTAAGATCAGCCAAAAAATCCGCCCGGGTCATCGTTGGCGCCGCCTTGCCAGTCGGCAGGGATGTGGCGGGTTTTACGGTAGCGGGTGATTCAGATGGACCCGCCGGGGTAGACCGCACCGATGCCTTTTTCACACTTAGCGAGTCGATGGCGGTAT
Organism: Desulfobacterales bacterium; assembly: GCA_049698595.1. Lineage (GTDB taxonomy): Bacteria > Desulfobacterota > Desulfobacteria > Desulfobacterales > JAFDCJ01 > JAFDCJ01. Next base: position 4,532 of record JBAVYC010000854.1, read on the forward strand.
CGACATCGGCTTCCGGCAACGGCGGGGACGTCCCCGGTTTTTGTTCCGCCGCCAGCCGCAGGGCCAGCATGCCGGCAATGGCGCGCGCAAAAGAAATGTCTTCCGGACCCCATGCCCGCGCCTGGCCCTCGTGTTCGAACCATATGGTTCCAGCCGTTTGACGATGGAGAGTCACCGGCACGGTCAGCAACGACCGGCAGCCCAGGGGGTTTAAATAGGTCCGATACAGCTCTGACAGCAGAGGATCATCCGCCGCATCGGAAACGACGATTTCTTTGCCTGTTTGCAGGGCATCAAACATTTGCGGATAATCAACACGATCAAGCAGTGTGCCCTGGGTGTGTCCGCTGCTT
>JBAVYC010000855.1:0-5068 GCA_049698595.1 Desulfobacterales bacterium
GATTTTTTTCATGGTTCCAAAGAGCTTTTTTGATGATTAAACGGGCCCCTTTGGCAGCCGGGTTTAATATCGAACCGCAGAATTTCGAAAGATGGGATCGCTGTGCGCTATCTTTTTAATTTAAAATCGATAGAATGCCTTCCTTCGATATTCGACATTCGATATTCATTATTCGATATTCGCTTTTTGATAGCAATATGAAAACATTGATTTGTATCACAAGGCCAAGATATCTTTCTCGATTAGACCGGCCGTTTTTTCGCCGGCGGCGGCCCTCAACTTTGAACCCTGAACCTTGAACCCTGAACCCTGAACCCTAATCATGAACATCATCACCACCCGACGGATCAGTCAGACATTCTTTTTGGTCTTATTTATATGGTTTTGTGTGGCCACCACCTTAGGCGATCAATGGTGGCAACTGCGCGGCTGGCCGGTAAACTGGATCATTCAGCTGGATCCCCTGGTTGGATTGGCCACCTTGCTGAGCACCCGCACCCTGTATGCCGGACTGCTGTGGGGAGTTGCCACCGTTGTCCTGACCATCGTTTTCGGCAGGTTTTTCTGCGGCTGGGTATGCCCCTTCGGCACCATCCATCAGGTCGTGGGATTTGCAGCCAACCGCAAAAAAACGGTCGCCGCCAAAACAAAGCTTAACCGCTATCGTCCGGCCCAATCCATCAAATACTGGATTCTGACTTTTCTTTTGACCATCTCCGCACTTGACCTCGTCGTCGACCTGATTCGCTTACCCGCCACCGATGGCATGCTTTTCGGGGTTCTGGCCCTGGTCCTCCTGGCTTTGGCCATCATTTATGCTGTGCGTCAAACCCGGATGAATCCCAAAAATACGGCTCTGCTGTTTTTAGGATTTGCGGCTCTCTGGCTGCTGTTAAGCCATGTTTTGAAGGGAGATCAATTATCCAGTGCATCACTTCAAATCGGACTACTGGATCCCATCCCGCTGGTTTACCGCTCAATTAATCTCATTGTTCTGCCGCTCATCGATCAAACCGCATTAAAACTGACGGCCGTCCCGCGGTTGTATGACGGTACCTGGCTGATTGCAGCGGTATTCATGACGGCTATATTATTAAATCTGGCGATACCCCGCTTTTACTGCCGTTTTATCTGTCCAGCCGGGGCCCTGTTTGGGGTGTTGGGCCGCTTTGCACCTTGGCGAATCGGAAGAATCAGTGCTGATTGTTCCCAATGCCATATGTGTGAAAAAAACTGCGAGGGCGCCTGCAGTCCAACCAGCAAGATAAGATTGAGTGAATGCGTCCTGTGTATGAACTGCCTGGGTGATTGCCGTCACGATGCAATGACATACCGCAATAGGCCCTCGGCACTCGGTGAAATCCCGGGAACGAATCTGCCCCGCCGGCAATTTTTGACCGCAGCGATATCGGGCGCCGCCGTCATTCCGATGCTGCGGGTAAGCGGGTCTCTGGGATCCAACTGGAATCCCGCCGTTGTGCGTCCGCCGGGAGCGCTGCCGGAAAATGAGTTCCTTTCGCGCTGCATCAAGTGTGGTCAGTGCATGCGTATTTGTCCGGCCAACGTGATTCATCCGGCCGGCCTGGGGGCAGGTATTGAAGGACTGTGGACGCCGACCCTTAATTTTCGCATCGGCACCAGCGGGTGCCAGTTAAATTGTATTGCCTGTGGCCATCTCTGCCCGACGGCCGCCATTCGGCCCCTTGGTTTGGATGAACGCTTGGGCCGCAACCGCTTCGCCGATCAGGGGCCCATAAAAATCGGAACGGCCTTTATCGACCAAGGCCGATGTCTGCCCTGGGCCATGGACAGGCCCTGCATTGTCTGCCAGGAAAATTGCCCGGTCAGCCCCAAGGCAATCCGGACCCGGCAGGCTTTTAACACGATTGACACCGCTGCTGCACTGATGGTGGCAAGGGCCGATGCCACATATATTGAATTTCAAACGACCGTTGCCGGAGCTAGCCAATGGGCCACGGGCGATTATTACTGTGTGGTTCCATCGTTCCCGGACCATCTTCCGCGAAGAATTGTCAGCAGCTGGGAAAGAGGTTTTAAGATTGCAGCCGGGCGGCCCTTTAAATCACCACCGCCACCAGGGAGTCCCGTTGAAATTCTGATAAGGCTTCAACAGCCCTATGTTGATCCCGAACATTGCATCGGCTGCGGTGTCTGCGAACACGAGTGTCCGGTTCCGGGAAAACGCGCCATCCGGGTGACGGCCGACGGCGAATCCCGGGACCGCAACCATGCATTACTTTTGCGGAGATAATTCTCCAAGGAGGAATAAAATATGTCTGCTAAAAACAAACGCTGGTCCCGTCGAGATTTCTTGAGGACCATTGGAATTACCGGTGCAGGCTCATTGTTGGCTCCGGCGCTGCCTTTGGCTGCAGCCACCGACAAAACTTTGCAGGTGCCGCAACGCCCGTTCGGAAAAACCGGAGCGAATGTACCCATTTTATCGCTGGGAACTACCGTTGATATCGCATCGAATCAACTGATGCTCAGACAGGCTGTTAAATGGGGGGTTGCCTATTGGGATACGGCTCCCTCTTACCAGTGGGGCAAAAGTGAAAAGGGTTTCGGCAAATACTTCGGCAAATATCCACAGGACCGCCAAAAGATCTTCCTGGTGACAAAATCCGGTGCCTGGACCACCAACGGAATGACCAAGGAGTTGAATGAATCTCTTGAGAGAATGAAAACCGACTACATCGATCTTTTCTTTGTGCACGGTATCAGCGATATCAGCGAAATGAACAAAAAAACCAAAGCCTGGGCCGAAAAGCAAAAATCCCAGGGAAAAATCCGTTTTTTCGGGTTCAGCACGCACAGCAACATGGAAGAATGTCTGCTGGGGGCCGCCGGGCTCGGTTGGATAGACGGCATCATGATGACCTACAATTACCGGTTGATGCATAAAGACCAAATGAAACGGGCGGTTGATGCATGCGTTGAAGCCGGTATCGGCCTGACGGCGATGAAAACCCAGGGCGGAGGTCAGGTGACGACCACTACCGAAACCGAACTGAAGCTGGCCGGCCGATTTATGCAAAAAGGATTCACCGATGCCCAGGCTAAACTCAAGGCCGTATGGGAAAATCCGCAAATTGCATGCATCTGCTCCAGGATGCCTAACATGTCGATTCTGATGTCCAATACCGCCGCCGCATTGGACAAAACGAAGCTTTCTGCGACTGACAGGCAATTATTGCAGCAATACGCACAGGAAACCCAGTCGGATTATTGTGCCGGCTGCACCGAAATTTGTGAGTCTGCCGTTGGAAAGAAAGTGCCGATCGGTGATGTGATGCGCTGTCTTATGTATGGCCGCAGCTACGGAGACCAGGATTATGCCGTGACGGAGTTCAAAAACATTTCTGAAAACAGCCGCAGGCAACTGGCAGAACTTGACTATTCGCCGGCAGAACAAAAATGCCCGCGAAAATTACCCATAGGGAAGCTCATAAAGCAAGCGGTTGAGGAGTTGACTTGAAAACTTGTTTGTCGGCGTTCGCAGGTTGCATTTTCACCGTTTTTTCGATCAAAATGAGACTTGATAATTTTCCCGCATCGCCTCAATCTCGGTACGGATCTGGTCCCGCAGCGATTCAGGTGCCAGCACCTTAGCCTTTGCACCCCACTTCAATACCCAGAATTCTATCTCTTTGGTGCCGGCCACTTCGGCTTCAAAAATGATGGAACCATCTTTTTGGGTTTCGATTCTCTGGGTCTCATGCCAGGTCTTTTCCCGGATGTACTCGGCGATGCCAGCCGCAAACCAGATCCGGACCCGGACAGGTTCTCCGTGAAACACGCCGAAGCTGGATTTCATAAAATCATCGACATTGAAATCTTCGGGCATTTCAAAAGCCTCATCCGTAGTCTGGATGGTTTTTATGCGGTCAAGGGCAAATATGCGCACATCATCGCGCAGGCCGCAATTGCCGATCAAGTAAAACGTGCCGTCAAAAAACCAGATTTTATAGGGCGCCACCTTGCGCCGTGTTTCCTTTTTACGGCTCATGGTGTAATACACAATTTCGACAACCTTTTTTTGAATCGCCGCTTCGCTGATAAGGCCAATCATATCCCGCAATTTACCGTACTGTTTGTAGGGTTTCGCTCTCACCTCGAGGCTTTTTTCAATCTGTCCAAGATATTCAATGTATGCCGGTGGCAAAGTGGCCTTAATCTTATCAAACAAAGATTCCAGCGAATCGTAAAGCACGGTGTCCTTTAAGACCCCCATCATCCCCCGGCTGAAATAAAGCGCCATTAGTTCCGTGAGGTTGAACGGTATGGGGATACTGTGTTTGGCCGTTTCAAGTATTGACCACGTGCTTTTACCATCTATTTTTTCCGAATAAAGCGGAAAGCCGGCAGCTTGCAACGCTTCGAGGTCTCGATACACGGTTCGCCAGCCGCATTCAAGACCTTCGGCCAAATCTGCAGCTGATTTCCCTATACGGGAAGAAATTAACGTTTGAATAATTTTCCATTGTCTTGCCAGTTGTTCTCCCCTAGCCATGCAGTGCCTCCATCGGATAGGTACGCGTCACTGATTTTCATTCAAGGGCTATCCACCTCGTGAGCTTAAACGATACATAGTAGGTTGGGTTAAGCCGACGGTCTGCAATCAATCTTGTTGGGTTCGCTAATTTTGTTGCGATTTCAGACTTTTGAGTCGCATTAAGATAGGCAAACCCAACATAAATTGTGCCTATATCCCGCTTAACCCAACCTACTATATGCGTAAAGGCAACGAAGTGGCTACCCCATATTTTTTAATTTATTGAAAGAGATTAGAAACCTTTTCATTGATCCAGTCAAGCCTGTAAATCTTTAAAAAAAATCCCCGCAGTTTGTCCGTATCTGACAATTGATTATGCTAATCTGGCAATCAAACAGTCAATGAGGGCTAAAGAGCAGCATGAGACCTGAACAAAAATCACTGAGATAAAGAAAAGGGGGCTAAAAAATGACCAACAGCATTTCTTATCCGGACTATTACGATTGTTATGAATACCACGGAAGCACCACCATTGAATTGACCCGCAAACAG
>JBAVYC010000856.1:0-1629 GCA_049698595.1 Desulfobacterales bacterium
ACAACCAGGCGGCAATCTGCCCGCCATTTCCGATGGTGGCGGATAACATCAGCAACGGGATTCGGGACGGAAGATAGATCATAATTTCCTCCCAGACCACACCGCGATCTTCATCGCCGAGAAAATGAGCTTCGTCTAGAACTACTAGATCGGTAGCCAATGATTGTCCCCGGCACATGGCATCATAAAGTTGGTTGCGCAAAATCTCGGTAGTGCCGACAATGATTGGAGCATCCGGGTTTTCCTTGCGATCCCCGGTGAGAATACCCACATTTTTTACTCCGAAAATATCGGAGAACTCGGCAAATTTGGCATTGCTCAAGGCTTTTAATGGACAGGCATACCAGCTGCGGCCGTCTTTTTTCTGAATGCGGGCAATGGCCTGTTCGGCAATCCACGTTTTACCGGCCCCGGTGGGCACGGTCACCAGACAATCGGCATGTTCGACCACTGCCACAGCCCGGGTTTGAAAAGCGTCGGGAACAAATGGCCGGCTCCGAGGAACACCGATGGTGGCAAAAATTTTCTTGAGCCCGGCGTCTGCACCGGGCTTTAGCTGGAGAGTTTCGGATGGTTTGCTGAAGCGGCGTCTTGATTTTGGATAACGCTGTTTATGTTGGTACATTAGAGTCTTGTAATCATTTTTTCGACCTGTTCCTTTGACGGAGAATCGACTTCGAACGGTGAAACTCCGTTAAGATCGGCTTCGATCAGGGAATTATCATAGGGTAGAAAACCGATGAATTCAAAGTCGGCTAAATGTTTTTGAAGAAATGCTTCGTCTTTGGTGCCGCGAATTTTGTTGCCGACGACACCGATGTTGTTCAGCCCGATCTCTGAAGCCAGTCGGCGGATATGTTCGGCCGTATCGATACTGCGTCGTCCCGGCTCCACCACCACGATCAATTTATCGACCGCCTTGGCGGTGGACCGGCCAAGATGTTCGATACCGGCTTCCATGTCCATGACCACAACTTCGTCTCTGGCCAAAACAATGTGCATGACCAGGGCCCGCAACAGAGTGCTTTCCGGGCAGATACACCCTGATCCGCCTTTTTTTACGCCCCCCAGGCGCATGAGTTTGATGTTTTCAAAGGTTGCTGAAAGCGCATCCGGCAGATCATCCACTTTGGGATTAAGTTTGAAAAACCCGCCGATACTGCCGGGCTGGGCGCCGGTCCGTTCAAACACGAGCTCTTTCATCTCGGAAATGGGAACAATGTCCCCGGCATTGCCGATACCGATACCGGCTGCCAGATTTGCATCCGGATCGGCATCGATGGCCAGCACCCGTTTTCCGTTTTTATTGTAGGTTCGAATCAATAAAGATGCGAAGGTGGTTTTGCCGACACCGCCTTTACCGCTGACTGCAAGCTTCATGGGGTTATCCTTTCCGTATTGTTTCAACAATTCAACCGGTTAATATTTTCCAGACCATCAATATAACACAGGATTACTTGCGGGCAATAGGAGGGTGCCTTTGATGACCGGCAAATCGAAAAATGCAGCGTAATGAACACTCAGTTTTGCTGTAACCGACGATATTGCGATGCGATAGGGGTTGAACCGTCGAGTTCCACCTGATTGACATATAAAACTAGTTATGAGTTAGGGTCCAGACCCCTGGCT
>JBAVYC010000857.1:0-3465 GCA_049698595.1 Desulfobacterales bacterium
ATCGTCGTCTATACCACCGACAACGGCGCTGAGGGGATCACCTACCCGGACGGCGGGATCACGCCCTTCAGGGGCGGCAAGCTCACCACCTGGGAAGGTGGTATGCGGGCTCCGATGGTCATTCGCTGGCCGGGGCACGTCAAGGCTGGAACGAATCCGGACCAGATATTTTCCTCTCTGGACTGGGTGCCAACGCTGGTCAATATCGCCGGCGGGCCTAAGGGTGATGGCCTGAAGAAGCAGATCGAGGCCGGCAAGTATCCCGGCATCGTCAAGACCACTCTCGACGGCGTCGACCAGCGGGACTATCTCGAAGGCAAATCGGATTCAGCGCGTGACCACTTCTTTTACTACACCGGTGCACAGCCGTCGGCGGTACGGTACAAGAACTGGAAGTTCTACTACACGATGGTTTCTTCCGATGCGAAGGATGTCTTCAGCTCCGCACAGACCTATCACTGGACCATGGTCAACAACCTCAAGCGTGATCCCTTCGAGAGGTCGGTGGCGTCGGTTGATGGTACGCTCATGGGCTACGGCGGCGCCCTGGCCGCCCCGAGCACCGCGTTCATCTACGACTGGAACCTGCTGCCCATCGGGCAGCTGCTGTGGCTGAAGGAACTCGAGACGTACAGGACCTTCCCGTCGCTGCAGGTTCCTGCGAGCTACAACCTGGATAACATAATCCACGCGATGCAGGATGCGAAACACGTCAGCCACGCGGGTGAGTAACTAAGTGAAGGCAGTATGATGTGACAAAGAAACGGGCGCCCCGCAAAAGGGGCGCCCGCTTCAAACCACAAACCGACAAGGAGGAAATCAGATGCGAAATGTGAAACGCGCTTTCGTATTCCTATTTGCCGTGATGGTGGCGGCCCCAATATTAAATTTCGGATCTATATGAAAAAATTAAGAATAGATCAATTATGCAGGTTTGACTTCATCATTTGTAGGTTGGGTTGAGATCCGGCGGTATTTTGTTGGGTTTCGTTCCTCTACCCAACCTACGATAGACTGCCATCTGCGGTTAATTCGACATCAGGATCGAAACCCAACACACGCAGTTATTTCGGTGTTTTTTTTTAGCCCAAATATAGAATATAGGCCCGTCAAATTACAAGGGAGTCTAGTTATACCGAACGGACAAGTGATATCGGATGTGGGAGCGGCTTTCCAGCCGCGAGATCAAATTCCGCGGATTGGCAAGCCCTTGAGGAATGGCCAAAAAGGATCGAATGACTAATATGAGGAAGAAACTAATATTAACAATATTGATCGCGGCATTTATAAGCATGTTTGTTATTCAGCCCAATTTGTCGGCTCTGGATGGCACATCATCTCTTGAGTGCGACGGCGGAACCGTTTCACAGGGAGACTCGGAAGACAGCGTGCGGGATAAATGCGGCGACCCTCAGAAAGTGACCCAAAGAGACGTGGACGCTCCCATTATCTGGTTTTACAATTTCGGTCCTTCTGAATTTGTATCTTATGTGAGCTTTACGAACGGAATTGTGGAACGTATCCAGATGGGCGGTTATGGCAACTAAAAAGTGCTGCCGGGATTCGGCAATATCCGATAACGCCTGGGTTGCGAACAATCAGTACTTGGTTAATGAAAAGCAGGCATTAATTTATTTGAACAGATCATCTGCTTTGATCGATATGCCGTTAACCCGATCTTGAACAAAACTATTGTAATTATGAAAGGATGGACCTGCAATGAAACAGCCAATACTTAGTTTGAGGAACGCATTTCTATTTCTTTTAACGGTATCTTTGCTCAATCTACCCAGTGCTGCCATGGCCGGCAGTGCCGCCCAAATCGCCACGCAGGTAGAAATTTTGCAAGATACGAGTAAAAGTTCCCAGGAACGCAGTGCGGCTGCACAAGAGCTCGGCGTCGTAGGACTGGATTCCGATAAAATGACGCCAGGTATCTTACTGGCAAGTGACATCACCGACAGCGACGAGGAGGCCAACATCGACGATCCGGATGAGGAGGCCAACATCGGTGATCCGGATGAGGAGGCCAACGTCGGTGATCCGGATGCAGAAGCCAATGTCGGCGATCCGGATGAAGAAGCCAACGTCGGTGATCCGGACGAAGAGGCCGACGTCGATGATCCGGATGCAGAAGCCAATGTCGGTGACCCGGACGAAGAAGCCAACGCCGGTGACCCGGACGAGGAAGCCAACGCCGGTGATCCGGATGCAGAAGCCAATGTCGGTGATCCGGATGAGGAGGCCAACGTCGGTGATCCGGATGAGGAAGCCGACGTCGGTGATCCGGATGAGGAGGCCAATGTGGGTGATCCGGACGAAGCGTCAAGTGACTGATTCGGAATGATACACCGCCCGCTCGGCGATACTCGCTCAAGACGCAAAGTACGCAGAGTTTACCTTCATAGAACTATTTTCCTCTGCGCCCTCAGCTCTGCGGTGAAAAATAGCTTTGGATGGTCGCAAACCATGCTAGTAAGTTAATGAGATTTGAAATCATGAAATAGAAGGAGGATTTAGAAAAATGAATAACACAAAGCGCTTAATATGGCAGATTGCAATTGTTTGGGCTGTGTTTATGTCCTGTTTTTTAACCTTGGATATGGCTGTGGCCAAGCAAACCGATAAGAAACCCAACATTCTCGTCATCTTCGGCGATGATGTCGGCATGTGGAACGTCGGGGCCTACACCCACGGCATGATGGGCCGTACCCCCAACATCGATCGCATCGCAAAAGAAGGCATGCTCTTTACCGACCACTACGCTCATCCGAGTTGCACGGCCGGACGGGCAGCATTCATCACCGGGCAGATGCCGATCCGCACGGGGATGACGACCATCGGCATTCCCGGCTCGACGCTGGGACTCCAGAAAGAAGACCCGACCCTGGCCGAAGTGTTGAAGCCGCTGGGTTACAACGCCGGTCAGTTTGGTAAGAACCATCTCGGCGATCGTAATGAGTTTCTGCCGACGGTGCACGGATTTGACGAGTTCTACGGCAACCTCTATCACCTCAATGCGGAGGAGGAGCCCGAGCAGCTCGACTACCCGGGCGTCAAGAACCCGGCCTTCAAGGAGAAATTCGGTCCTCGCGGCGTGCTGCACTGTTGGGCAACGGATAAAGACGATCCGACGGAAGATCCGAAGTTCGGCCGTATGGGCAAACAGCGCTGCGAAAACACCGGTCCGCTGACCCGCGAGCGCATGAAGACCGTGGACGCCGAGTTCCTGACGGCAGCCGAGGATTTCATCGATCGCAGCGTCAAAGACGACAAGCCGTTCTTCGTCTGGTTCAACCCTACCCGGATGCACATCTGGACGCACGTACCCCAGGAGTACATCCAGAAGGCCGTGGATGAGGGACGTCCCGAAATCGATGTCTACCGTGCCGGCATGATCCAGCACGACGAGCAGGTCGGCCGGCTTTTGAAGAAATTGGACGACCACGGGATTACCGACGACAC
>JBAVYC010000858.1:0-12952 GCA_049698595.1 Desulfobacterales bacterium
GGATTGAAGACTATTTTTTTCCACACGTGTTGTATGAAGCTATTATTTCTTTACATACAGGCCGCGGGACGCGGCTTGGACCATGCCTTTTTTGGAAAGCTTGTAAAGTGCATTGCTCAGTTGTCGGGCATCCAGTTGTGTTTTTGTCTTCAATTGAGCAACAGTGACACCTTTTTTACTTCTCTTAATAACATCAAGTACCGTATCTAGCACGGTCTTGCCGCCAGCCGGGGCGGCTTTTGAGGCGACGGCTTTTGTCACTGCTGCAGGTTTTTTCACCGCTTTAGGCATCTTGGCCTGATTCGAGAGCTTCTCGACTTGTTTGGAAAGAGCGGCTAGCGATTTGGAAACGCTTTTAAGCTGACTTTGCAAATTCTTCATGGATAATTCCTCCCTTTACTATTACTTCATTTTTTTTTCTTCCCAGCTGAAACCTTTTGGACAGTAATACATTTTACTCCGAAAGTCAACATAAGCAGTGATAAACAAAAGAAATTCACGGGAAGATTGACAAAACCGAGGCATTATGTATGATAGGCTTATTATAGACAATTTTACTGGAGGTTGATAGCGAACCTGGTAGAACGCCCGTTTTAAGGAATGGCGCTTTGCGGTTCTTAAAAGTCAAATGCAAAAACAATCATCTCTTTCCAATAACAACGCTAAGTTCCGTATTCGGTATGAAGAGCAACTCAATTTGTCCCAGCTGCAAGCGGTCACGACCACTGAAGGCCCGCTGCTTGTCATCGCAGGCGCCGGCAGCGGTAAGACCCGCACACTTACTTACCGGGTTGCCCGTCTAATCGAAAATGGCGTGTCTCCGGCTGCTATTCTTCTTCTGACATTTACTCGCAAAGCCGCACAGCAAATGCTTCTGCGAGCCGGCCAACTGCTGGATCGCAGATGTGAAAAAGTTGCCGGCGGTACCTTTCACTCCTTTGGCAATACAATTCTGCGTAAATATGCTTCTGCACTCGGATTCAATCCCGGTTTTGCAATTCTCGACCGGGTCGATGCTGAAGCGCTGATCAGCATTCTGCGAAAGGAAACAGGCGCGGTGGCCAAGCAACGCTCGTTTCCGCGAAAACACACTCTGGCCAACATCTTTAGCCGGGCCGTCAACAAAATGATTCCCATCGAAGACGTGGTTTACGACGACTATCCTCATCTGGCATCCGATCTGGAAGCAATAATCGACATAAATCAGGAATATAGAAAATACAAAAGCGAAAATTATTTCTTCGATTTCGATGATCTTCTGGTATATCTACAGCAACTTTTAAAAATGCAGCCGGATATCCGCCATCGAATTTCTTCATCTTTTAGCTACATAATGGTCGATGAATACCAGGACACGAATAAGATTCAGGCTGATATACTTTATCATCTGACCGGCGCCAATAAGAACATCATGGTGGTCGGAGATGATTCCCAGAGCATATATGCTTTCAGAGGGGCCAATTTTAGAAATATCATGCAATTCCCCCGGATGTTCCCCGGAACCCACATCATTTCGCTGGAAGAAAATTACCGCAGTGTACAGCCTATTTTGGATCTTACAAATATCATCATCGAACAAGCAAAAGAAAAATATTCAAAGAAACTTTTTACCCGCATAACCGGCGGGTCGACACCCTTACTAGTTGATGCCATCGATGAAAATGACCAGTCGCTGTTTGTGGTAAGCAAGATTCAACAGCTTTGTCGGCAGGGAATTGCGCTCGACCAAATTGCGGTGTTGTTTCGAGCAGGTTACCATTCCTTTGATCTTGAAATTGAGCTGAACAGGGAACAAATCCCGTTTGTCAAGGTGGGTGGTTTCAAGTTTGTTGAATCCGCGCATATCAAAGACGTGTTGGCTCATTTGCGGGTTATCTACAACCCACATGACCGCATAAGCTGGTACCGAATTCTGCTGCTCATCGAAAAGATAGGACCGGCGACTGCCCAAAAGATCTATGAATCTATTAGAAATGAGGCCACCGGCTACACCGGCATTCTGACCATTAAGTCAAAATCAGGCGCCGCTGCCGGTCTGAAAAGGCTTAAAGGGCTTTTCTCCACTGTCGACACCCATCAGATGCCCCTCGCAAAATTGGGGGAAGCCGTCATAGAATACTATTTGCCCATATTAACAGGAAAGTATGACGATCATCCCAAACGATCGAAAGATCTGGAACAGCTTCTCGCCATTATGGAGCGCTACAGTGATCTATCGCTTTTTTTAACCGATATGGCACTTGAACCTCCCAACACCAGCATTGGAGAGACATTTTCAACTGACACCCCTGCGGATAACCGCCTGACGCTTTCCACGATCCATTCAGCCAAAGGACTGGAATGGCACACTGTTTTTATTATCTGGGCCCTGGACGGACGATTCCCGTCAGCCCATGCTTTGCATAAAGAAGAAGATCTTGAAGAAGAATTACGTTTGATGTATGTTGCGGCAACCCGAGCCCGGGAAAACCTGATTTTCACCTATCCGAATCAGGTATACGACCGCATGATGGGAATGGTGCTGGATCGTCCATCCCGGTTTATCGATATGATACCGCAAAACATTATCGAAAAACAGTCTGCTCAATTTTTATACGATGACACCTGAATACTATATCCTGATTATTGGCTACATCTTTGGGTTTTACATGGCATGGAACATCGGTGCCAATGATGCCTGCCAACTCCATGGCTCCTGCGGTGGGGGCGAAAGCGATCACCATTCGTCAAGCCGTTTTTATCGCAGGAATTTTAAATGTCCTCGGAGCCGTTTTCATTTCTATTCAAAACGCCTTTAAGAAAAAAACTGGCCATTGGTTCATGGACGGTCCTGCTGGTTGCATTCATTTTTGCTATTCTTCTGGGCTATGCGGAAATGGTTTTGTTACGTCGCTTTATCCCCATGAATGTCAGCCGCGACGCCGAAGAGGTTTTCCGCAAAATATAAATCGGCACATCCTGTTACGTCGCGCTGGCCCAAGGCGCAAACGATGTTGCCAATGCCATCGGCCCTTTGGCAGTTATCTCTTTTTTGGTCAATACCGGCAGCGTCGGTGCCCAGGTACCGGTACTGACACCTGAAACCTCAATTTTCTAACAACATGTTGTCAGAAAAAGCCCTTAAGGGCCTGATGGAGGTACTATGCGAATTCCCTTTATTTCACTATTTATGACATCCCCTTTTGACGGGTTGCAGGAGCATGCGGAAAAAGTAAAGGAGTGCGCCTGGACCTTTCAGCAAGCCATCGAGTGTCATATTACCGACCAATGTGAAAAGTTTGAAGAATTCAGGCTTGAGGTCGATAAACTGGAAAGTGAAGCCGATTCCATAAAACGGCGCATTCGCGGCCATCTGCCAAAGGGCACTCTGATGCCGGCGGACAAATTTCAGTTATTTCGATATCTGCGGGAACAGGACAAAGTGCTGGATGCGGTTGAAGAAGCACTGGATTGGCTTTCCTTCAGATCTAAGCCTGGAATCCCGGAAGCCCTGGAAAAGGATTTCTTTTTACTCGTAGATGCAGTTATGGATCCGGTGGAAGAGATGTGCCGTCTGGTATTGGAAGCCAGAAAATATTTTAGAAGCTATTCCGAGAAGCAGCGTAAAATTGTCAAAGACATTGTCCATACGATACGGCGGCAGGAACATGATGCGGACAAAGTTGAAGATGGGATTAAAAAAAAATTGCTAAATATGCAAATCGAGGCGGTCACCATTTTTCATATGATCAGACTCGCTGAAACCATCGGCTCTATCGCCGACCATGCTGAAAATGCCGGTGACATGGTACAGTCCATGATAGCAAGATAAGAATTTAAAACTGAACTACTATCGAAAAAACGCCCACCAAGTAAAAACAGCAAAACCCGCCATGAAAATCCCAGCGACTAGGTAACCCCACCAATCGATGGGTTTTCCCGCGAATCCCAGCTTATCCACATCACCGACTTTGCCCTTGCAGGCTGTACATGATTGGGCATCCAGCGGCAGGTGTACATAACAAAACGGACATTTTTTGGTTGTATAGTAATTCCTGTTTTTCTTGCTAAAATTTTGGTCTTCAGGGCCCACCAGAGTACCTTATGAATTATATGTATGCAGTTTGGGGCTATCCGCCGGAGGCGGCGTACAATGATTGAATATTATATCTAAAGACTCGCTCACCAACACCGCCAGGCAATTATCAGCTTTTTAAAAATCCCTCCTCGATAACAATGGCACTGCTGTTTTTCTTTTGCTCCAACCATGCCCTGAGGGTTTCAGACCGCTTTTGCTGCAGCAGCCTTTCTATGATATTCGCCTTTTCCTTTTCAAATTCCTCCATGGCTGGTGTTTGGCGCTGCTTGAATTTAATCACATAAAACCCCTTGCCCCCCGGGATAACTTCCTGGGGCAAACTGTTTGCATCAGAAAGCCCAAAGGCTATCCGGGACAGCTCGCGCTCAAAGCCGATATCGGGTATGGCGCCGGTGCGCTTGAAAAAACCTGTGCTTTTGGGTGTTAGATCGAATTCCTTGCCAGCCGTTTCAATGGCCACGCCGTCTTTTAGAGCAGACAGCAGGGCCTCGGCATCCTTTTTTGCTTTTTCGTTCTTTTTTTCTTTAATCAAGTCGGCTTTGACCTTATCCTCTACTTCCGTTAATTCGGGAATGCGGACCGCTTGTTTATCGACAATCTCGAGCAAATAATATCCGTCACCCAAATCCTGAATTTCACTGACTTGTTCTTCCGGCAGATCAAATGCGACCTTGGCGAATCCCGCTTTGTCCTGCACGCCCTTTGAGGGTCCCTGACGTGTAAAAAAATCAGTTGTGTTGACGACAAGTTTCTGATCGGCGGCAATCTCCTCCAGAGAACTGCCTTCAAATGCGGCATCAAAAACGGATTCGGCCGCATCATAGGCCATCAATTTGGCCCGTTCATCTGCCAGCTTTTTGCGTATGTTGTCCTTGGCGCCAGTCAGTGGTGTCGTTGTGGCTTCATTTACCTTTTCCACTTTAATCAGATGCCACCCGAAACGTGTTCGCACCGGGTCGCTGATCTCACCGGATTTCATGGAAAACGCTTTATCTGCAAAAGGTTTAACCATGGCGTCTCGTTTAAAGGTTCCCAGATAACCGCCTTTATCTTTGCTGGGACCCTCGGAAAATTGTTTGGCTAGTTCTGCAAAATCCTGCCCGGCCCGGGCCTTCTGTAAAATATCTTCGATTCGCTTTTTTGATTCAGCCACCTTGTCAGCGCCGGCATCCTGCCCCACTTCAATCAATATGTGGCGTGCCTCAACGGTTTTGGGATTTTGAAATTCATTAAGGTGACCATTATAATACTCCTGAATTTCATCATCGGGGACCTCAACCTGTGAAGCCCAGGTTTTCGGTTCCAACTTTATGTAGCGCACCTTCAAGGCCGGTTCGGTTTTGTAGGATTCCTTACGGGACTCAAAAAATTTCTGGATTTCTTCAACGGAGACGGTAATATCCGAATAGCGGTCTGTTTGCAGCAAAAAGAAATCCAGATTTACCATGGCATCGTTCCACATGTACCACTCCATGGCTTCTTGGTCCGATACTTTCACGCTGCCGGTAATAAGGTTGTTAAGTTTCTCCATCAATAATGCATCTCTTTGACTGATTTCAAAGGCCTCGGGAGTCAAATCGTTGCGATCCAGCACACCTTGGTAACGACGAGGGTCAAAAACACCGGCTGTTTGAAAAGCGCCGACGCCTCTGATGGATCGAGACAGCTCCTCGTCGGAAACCCGCATCTCAAGTTCGGAGGCCGTCTGACGCATCAGAAGTTTATCTATAAGCTGGTTTAAGGCTTGTTTGTCCAATTGCAGCGTTTTGATGAGTTCATCATTTAAATTGTTACCGAAGCTCTGCCGCACCTGTTCGATCAGGCGCTTGTATGCAACTCGATAATCGTCAGCCGTAATCATTTCTCCGTTGACGGTTGCGATGCTATTCGACCGTTGGGAAGTCCAACTGCCGACGCCCCACAACACAAAAACGATAACAATGGCAGCTAAAATAATTTTTATCAACCAAGATGTTGCGTGTTTTCGCATTAAGCTTAGCATATGATTCCTTTCAATTATCAAACAATCAGAGAGATCGGTTTTGCCTGCCGGTCCATCTTCGTTCCAACGGTTGCCGAACAAAGGGCACATAGATATTCGTACTTGTCTCCTTCCGGCAGCACCAGAAGAAGTCGCTTGCGCACCGGAACCGCCTGTTTGCATCGTGCACAATAAAGCTCCATGGCATCGAATTCCTTGTACGCATCCACTGTGTTCGGTCCCGTTTGACGGGTTGGCCCTGCATAGCCGAAATTTTTAGAATCCATTTTCATTGTTGTCATCATTGGTTACGATCATCGACACCATATCACTGACATATCCGCCTTAAACTTTTAATATTATTTTCAAACTGCTTGTTTGTCAACAGGTTAACCATACTAAAATACCCCATTAAGGAATGAAAATCAATGCACAATAAGCGAAGCAAATTAAATTCTTTTATCTAATTTCACAATAGATATTGACACTCCTGCCGTCATTTGTTAGAAAACGTTTTCGTTAGTGGGGCTGTAGCTCAGCTGGGAGAGCGCATGACTGGCAGTCATGAGGTCAGGGGTTCGAGCCCCCTCAGCTCCACCAGTTCATACAAATAAAAAGGTTAGTATCAAGCTAGCCTTTTTTTATTGGATTTATACAACGAGTAAGTTAAATACCAGTATATCATTCAAATCACAATCAAGATAGGGATGCGGAGAATTTGTATTTTTTTTGGAGGGCACTGATTCCAGCAGCCTTAAGTGAAGTACCATGCTCGTTTGGAAATCCATAAGGTTCACGAGAAATAACCGCACAGTCCTGGCGGTCATAGGAATACTTTTCATTGGCGCTGCGGTCTGCCTTATTTTTCAGGATGCAAATGCCCAAGGGGCAAAATTAAACCACGCAAAGTCGCTTTCCCGAACCGCCGGACCGACGCAATCAAAAAAGTCTGCCGCGCACCTTTATTTTGCCGATCGGGATAATTATTATTTGATATCCGAGCAGCGGGTTGTATCCCATTCGGGAGATCCGGTCGGTTATGCCCGATCCATTGTTGAGGCTTTAATAAAAGGACCTCAAAAATCACTCGTTCGCACACTAGCGGCGGACACAGAGCTTAGGGCACTTTATATTATTCCCGATGGTGCCTGTTATGTCGATCTGTCCCAGGCTGCTGGAAAACACCATCCCGGCGGATGCAATTCAGAGCTTCTGACGATTTTTTCGGTGGTCAATTCATTAATATTGAATGTCCCCGAAATTAAACGGGTCAAACTGTTGATTGACGGAAAAGAAGCGCAAACACTGGCGGGCCATATCGATCTGGAATTTCCATTTGAAGCAAATATGCTGTTAATTCGATGAAGAAAAAAAATAAGATCAACAATATCAGAAATATAGGAATCATTGCGCACATCGATGCAGGCAAGACCACTGTTACCGAACGGATCCTGTACTACACGGGCCGATCCCATAAAATCGGTGAGGTCCATGACGGTGAAGCGGTTATGGACTGGATGGTGGACGAGCAGGAACGGGGCATAACCATTACCTCGGCGGTCACCACCTGTCACTGGGGAGATATTGAAATCCATATCATTGATACCCCCGGGCATGTGGATTTTACCATTGAAGTTGAACGCTCCCTGAGAGTGCTTGACGGCGCTGTCGGTGTTTTCAGCGCAGTCGAAGGGGTCGAACCGCAGTCCGAAACCGTCTGGCGTCAAGCCGATAAATACCGTGTCCCCAAAATGGCGTTTATCAACAAAATGGACAGAATTGGCGCCGATTTTTTTGGGACTGTTGAGATGATGAAAGAGCGCCTCAGCGCCAATCCGCTCCTGCTGCAGTTGCCTGTCGGTCAGGGAGAAAATTTCACGGATGTAATCGATTTAATTGAAATGAAACAGATTAGTTGGGATGAGGAAACCCTGGGAGTCAGCTCTCATCTTGGCGACATCAGCGGCGATTATCTCGCGCAGGCTGAGGAATACCGGGAAAAAATCATAGAAGCCGCAGCGGAATACGATGATGACGTAATGGAGGCCTATCTGTCGGAAATGCCCATTGAGCCGCAGAAAATTATAGACGCGATTCGAGGGGCCACCATCAATTCAAAACTAATCCCCGTCTTGTGCGGTTCCGCCCTGAAAAACAAGGGCATTCAGCCCCTGCTGGATGCGATCGTCAAATTCCTTCCGAGCCCGGTCGATGTCCCTCCCATAAAAGGAACGCATCCGGACACCGGAGATATAATCGAGTGCAAAGCCAGCGAGTCCGATCCATTGGCGGCTCTAATATTCAAAGTATCCATGATCGAGGGCCGCAAACTGTCGTTTGTCAGAGTCTATAGCGGCCGGATGAAGGCCGCAGAAGATGTATACAACCCATCGCTCAAAAAAAAAGAGAAGCTGGCTCGCATTTTACAGATGCATGCCAACAAGCGGGAGCGTGTCGACACCATTGGGGCGGGCAGTATCGCAGGAATTGTAGGTCTGAAGGATTCCTCTACAGGCGAAACCCTTTGCAGCGTCAATCATCCCGTGCTGCTCGAGAATATTGAGGTTTACGAACCGGTAATTTCAGTGGCGGTGGAACCCAGGACCCATGCTGATCAGGAAAAGATGGACGTTGTTTTGCAAAAATTCATGGCGGAAGATCCGACGTTAAGGGTGCGCCAGGACGAGGATACCGGTCAAACAATTCTTTCGGGCATGGGCGAGCTGCACCTGGAAATTATTACCAGCCGTATGCAGCGGGAATTCAACACCAATGTCAACGTCGGCCAGCCCCAGGTGGTCTACAGAGAAACGATTGCGAACCCCGCAACAGCTTCCGCGGTCTTTGATAAAGAAATTGCAGGACAGCGTCTTTATGGAGAAGTCAGGTTGAAAGTGGCTCCGCTACCCAGGGGAACCGGCAATCGGTTTGTTTCTGACATTTCGCCCGCAGAGCTTCCCCCGAATTTTATTGAAGCAGCCCAAAAAGGTGCTCTCGAATCTCTGGAGAGCGGGTCGTTGATGGGCTATCCCGTGGTGGATGTCGCCATCACGCTGGTCGGAGTAAATCACAAAGATACCCTCAGCACCGAACTGGCCTATACTGTAAGTGCTTCTATGGCGTGCAGAGAGGCTCTGGCAAAGTCAGGACCATTTTTACTGGAACCGATCATGGATACAGAAGTTTTCGTACCTGAAGCGTTCACGGGAGAGGTGATTGGCGACTTAAATGCCCGAAGCGGCAAGATTGAATCAATAGACCATAAACTGGGTTCCCAGGTCATCAAAGTAACCGTTCCCCTGTCGCGCATGTTCGGCTACTCCACCTCATTACGATCGGCTACCCAGGGCAGAGGCACCTTCACGATGCAGTTTGCCCGTTTTGACCGCAGTTGAATTTGGTGAATTTGTGGGCGTTCACAGGGTCGAAGTTGACCGTTCAGAATTATTTTTCTGGCCTGATTTTGCTCGTAGGCGATTGAATTAGCCACAGACCCCCACAGAAATACACAGACGGTTTTTTTCTATCAAACAAATTGTCCGTTAAACGATTATTCATGCTGCTACCCCCGCTTTAGGATTTTTTATCGGCTTTCCCGCTCATTTTATCCAGCCATTCGTTTATTTGCTTCCGTTTCTCATCATCTTGGGGGTACTTTAGTGCCTGTTTCAACTGCACTTTGGCATTTTTAAAGTCTCTTTTTCTCAGATAAAACACACCGAGGTAGTAGTGCGCATCGCCTAACATTTGCTGTTGTCCCAAACTCTGGCCCAGGAAATAATAAGCCTGAGCGAAGCGGGGGGCCTGCCGGGTCAGTTTAAGCAAGTTATCCGAAGCTTCAGCAAGATTTCCCAGTTCCATCTGAGTGCGGCCTAAATAGAAAAGGCATTCCGGATCATCGGGAATCATACCGCAGGCACTTTGCAGTGTTTTTAATGCTTGCGGAAATTGGCCGTCGAGAAAATATATCCAACCAAGATCCTTTAATATGTATGGATCAAACGCTCTCTTCGTTAATGCAATCCTGATTTGCGCGATGGCTTCCTGCCGTTGCCCGGCCCTGGCTAAAATTAATCCGTAACGGTAATGGGCCAAGGGATCTTCCGGATTTCTGGCCACGTCGGCCTTAAGTTTGCTAAAAACAGTTTCCTCATCGCCATAGCTCGTCTCCACCCGGGTATGCACCCTTTTGAAAGCGTCCTGGTTTACCAGGGGAATCGGTTTTGATGTGCGGTCGCGGGCTTCAATCCATGAACCAATAAATGCAATGCGGTCCTCAACGGCCGGATGTGTCATTAAATACTTGGGAATTTGATCTGATCCGAACCATGTTTTACTGCGGATTTTTTTTAAGATTTTCAACAAACCACTGGCGCTGTATCCTGCTGCGGTGGTAAATTTAAGCCCGAACTGATCGGCCTGCATTTCATTTTCGCGGCTGTAGGACAACTCGGCAGTTTGCCCGGCTGCCATCGATCCCATGGTAACCGCACTGGCAGCTTCCCCGGCCCCGCCAACCCCCAGCAAAATGCCGGCGGCAATACCTGCCAGCGTGGCAACCCCAATCTTTTTGGAGCGCTCGATCTTTTGGGAGATATGGCGGCAGTATACGTGGGCAATTTCGTGGCCCAGAATACCCGCCAGTTCTTCCTCTTCCTCCATGGCATCCAACAGCCCGGTGTATACAAAAATATGGCCGCCCGGCGTTGCAAATGCGTTGTAAACATCTTCGTCGATCACATAAAACCGGTATTTGAAGGGCTGTTGCGGAAGGGCGGACAAAATCCGTTTTCCGATATTGTTCACATAGGCGACGACTGAAGGATCATCGACGATTTTATAATATTTGTGAATCATCTCCATGATCTGGCGCGACATGTCTTCTTCCTCTTTGACGGTGATGCTGAAAACCGCCGGCGGCACAAGACTGCTGACGGCCAAAATAAGGATCACACCGATAGCAACAATTTTTTGAACAGGTTTCATGATTTCCTTGAAATTTATCGATAAAATTTATGTATCGGAATTTCTGCTATTTATTGGACTCACATTATTTTTTTCGGCCATTTTCTTGATGAGCTGCATGGAATGATGGAATAGTGGAATTTTGGAATGTTGGGCATAAAAAGCGGATACGGACTATCCTACAAGAAATGCTGAACCTACTTTTCCGACGATGCTTAATAGGCATCTATTTTCTGGTTTTTCCCGCTAAAATACGCCATCAACACAAGAAAATCAATGAAATAATATGCGTTTTGAATACTGGTTTCTTTTAACCCATCATTCCAAGAATCCAACATTCCATTATTCCAATCTAAATACTGCCACATTTTTATCCTCTTTTCAAATATCAAATTATATGGTAGATCATTGAGCCATGGCACAGGTAATATGCATCGCGAATCAAAAGGGCGGGGTGGGTAAAACCACAACCGCCGTCAATCTGTCAGCATCTCTGGCAGTGTCTGAAAAACGCACCCTGCTGGTGGATTGCGATCCGCAGGCAAATGCCACCTCGGGGCTTGGAATCGATCCGTCCTCAATCGACAAAACCCTGTACCATGCAATGCTGGGTCAGGCCAGATTAAAAAGCCTGATTTTTGACAGTGCCATTGCCTCTTTAAAGGTGATTCCTTCAAATTTGGAATTGATCGGTTTTGAAGTCGAAATGATGTCGAACCCGAACCGTCAAAACACCCTCAAAGAACTCATCGCCGATCTCGACAGTGCGTTTGATTATATTATTCTGGATTGCCCGCCCTCACTGAGTCTTTTGACGGTCAATGCGCTTACTGCAGCCAATTCGTTGCTGATTCCCCTGCAGTGCGAGTTTTATGCACTCGAAGGCCTCAGCCAACTCCTGGGTACCGTGAAACGCATTAGGCAAACATTGAATCCGGAACTGCAGATTGCCGGAATTCTGTTGACCATGTTCGACAAACGTACCAATTTGTCACACCAGGTCGCCGCAGAAGCTGAAAAATACTTCCGGGAGCTGGTGTTTAAGACAATCATACCGAGGAACATCCGGTTGAGCGAGGCACCGAGTTTCGGTAAGCCCATATTGCTCTATGATGCAACTTCGACCGGTGCCCGCAGTTACATTGAGCTGGCCGGAGAGATTATCCGGAGATAAGGAAGCGCATGCAAAAAAACAAGAAAGCAAAAAATCCAGGCTCCGTTTCCGTCAAACGAAAAAAAATGGCCCTGGGAAAGGGTCTGGGAGCCCTCATTCCGGATCTGGACGCAGAATATGAAAATAAAAAAGACTATTTTTATTGCGATACCGATCTCATTCGCCCCAACCGCTTTCAGCCCCGCCGGCGGTTTACCGATGAAAATCTGGCAGAACTTGCCGAATCGATCAAAACCCAGGGCATTCTTCAACCATTGCTGGTGCGCCAGGATAAGACCGGCTTTGAACTGATCACCGGTGAAAGGCGTCTGAGGGCGGCAAAACGTGCCGGATTATCCCAGGTGCCGGTGTTAATAAAGCGGGTCAATGATGATAAATTACTGGAAATGGCACTTGTCGAAAATATCCAACGTGAAGATTTAAATCCCATTGAAGAAGCCGAAGCTTACCACCGTCTTATTAGCCAACTCAAATTGACCCAGGACCAGGCATCCGCCCGGGTGGGCAAAAGCAGATCGGCGGTGGCAAACTTTTTGAGGCTGCGCCAATTACCGGATCAAATCAAAGCAGGCATTACCGACGGCACGCTGAGCATGGGACATGCGCGAGCGTTGCTGGGTGCCGAGACATCCGCCCAGCAGCTTGCTGCCTGGCGGTCGGTTGTCTCCAAAAAGTTGTCGGTCAGAGAAACTGAAGCCCTTATAAGACGCTTGCGAGCGGAGAAGAAAAAACCCCGGGTATCCGAGAATCGCTC
>JBAVYC010000859.1:0-10360 GCA_049698595.1 Desulfobacterales bacterium
AGGTAACGATAATCGTGGCTGGAAGCCACTCCCACCCACCATTACCCTCGGCCTATAATGGCATTAATTTACATAAAGTTTCATAAAAGGTTTCGGGCCAACAGCTGGGCCGACACCTGACACCCGAAACCTTTACACTATCCATATTACCACCCTCTTTTACACTCTGCTCTTTGCGCTATAATGACAATTCCACCGGATCCAGCGAACGATAGTCGGCAGTTCCAAGACCGGCGGCTTCGGCCATGCCGATAAATGGCAGATCGTTGGACCTTCTATTGAGCAAAGTCGCTCCAAACGCATCTGCGGCCACCTGATCGGTTGCGACAATCATCGTATCGGTTTGCTTGAGGTCTGACAGACTGCCGCCGGTGGGGCCATTGGTCATCATGCTCATGGTTCCGTCCAGAATCACCAAGGACGGATTTACCATCATGGCCAGTTCTTTGATAATGGTATTGATTTCCTGATGGAAAATGTTGCGGCGACCTCCCAGAAGCCCGTACCAGTTTTTCATGGTCATGGATGCACCGCTGCGGTGGTGATCCTTGACCGGTGCCATCCCGATGACTTTGGTGATATCTGCCAAGGGTTGGTATAGGACCGGCCTGTTGCGGATCAATTTTGCCTGCGGTACGGTCAGGGACTTAAATAATTCCGCGCGCGGCAATACGACTTGGGCGCCGGCACCACGGGCGGCCTCAGCTATCCCGGTCAGGTTAAAGCAGCTGGCAGGGTCATTAATGGGATTATCCGTTACCACAACCGCTGCAGCTCCGGCCCCATAACAAAGTGCCGTCATTTCAGCGATGATTGCCGGATGGGTGGTTGCCGACAGCATGGCGGGAGATGCAAAGGCGGCATTGACTTTGAGCAAGACGCGATCGCCTTTTTTTATAAACGTTTCGATACCGCCCAGGGATTTTATGGCCAGGCGCAAAGTGGCGACCCTGTCCTGCCCGTGGACAATACTCATTTTGGCTCCCAGACCCGCGATGGAAAAATCCGGCAGACGAATGTCTGAATGCTGTTCTGCCGGCCGGTCGGGACCCTTGGCATCATGAAACCAGAAACCGGCGGCACCCGCCGCGGCAATGGCGGCGCCGGCTTTGGCAGAACGGACCAGAAATTGCCGTCTGTTTAACACATTGTCAGGCGGGTCATGATTCACCGCTCACCTCTTTTAGGCGGTCATACAATCGCAGGACCAGTTTTTTGGCTTGGTCGATGGTTGCTGCCTCCCGAACGCCGGCTAGGTAGGCACCGTAGAAAAAAATGATTTCATAGGTATCCAGGATTTCCACCAGTTGCGCACTCTCGATCGGGAGCTGGATCTCTATCTCCTGCCCGCCGAAATTTACCAGGAAATCCCGGTAGGCAGAGGCTAATTTCTCAGCATCAGCGCCTGTCTGCCGGCGGGAGAAATACGCCATCAGCCTGGTACCATCCAGTTCATATTCAGCGGTGTACACCTTGTTCAAACCTTCATAGCCGAAAGCATCCGAGGATATCAACGCAATGCTGTCCGCAACAAGGTCCTGTTGCGGGAACAGCTCCATTTCATTGATGACGGCAGTTTTTGTGCGGGTGTTGCGGATGAATCTGGCGGCCAGCATTTTCATAGGTTGGGCCACCCGCTCGGATGCTTCGGATGCAATTATTTCGACATAATAGCTGCCATGAATAAAAAAAAGAGCATTGGGTGTCCGGTAAGAATGCGGTGTTATATCCAGCGGAACGCCATCTTCCCGTCGCTGGGCGCTGAACACCGAAAAAGCATTATGACTGTCGGTCATGTCATATATAAATGCTTCGATCCACAGATCGGAGGCACGTTCAGCTTTAAAACGCTGACTGACCAGACGGGCAAAACCGGCAGATAAATATAACTCCGCTTTACCATTGATTTTATCGGAAAGATTCTGGGTCTCAAAAATTTCAGCGGCTGTGAGGGGTGCCAGACCCTGGGGCAAGGGTAGAAAGGATTTGTCGGTGGACGGCAGGGAAGATCGGCTGGGTTGGTCTGCCGTCGCTAAGAGGGCCTCTTTTTGCAGCACCGCCGGATTGAAGCGGTACTGGGCTAAAATCACTCCCGTCCCGATAATGATGAGGGTCGTCAGTATGGCCAGACTCGAAAATGTTTGCCGACTGCTGATGTGTTTGTTTTCCCGAATCATATACGCCCATGAATATGCCGATTATCAGGCAATAACCAATTAGGTACAAATTAATTGGAAGATAAGCTCTGAGGCATTGCAAGAACCTGGAGATGCCGATGAGGTTTCAATCCGGGTTTTGTGCCACAAGGTGCTATCATAATGTAATGCCTAATCCGTGTCAATATTATATCAGGAAATGTTTCGATAACCTTGACCAATCGGGGATCGGTATTATTGTAGTAAATGCAGCGGTTAAGCTGCTAGCTAACATTTTTACATCCTCCTTTTCAGGGTGGCTTTGCGGCCGCCCTGAAATTTATGCGAGCGCGATTTACTGCCGCATCTAAATTCCATATTGTGGGTGTCGGAATAATTCAGGATCGCGGATTCCGGCAAATTGAATTGTATATATAGCTTTTCACCTGAGCCCATGGCAAATTATCAGCGACAATCCATCCTTTGCCCCAACTGTAGAAAACTTATCAGTGCGTCTGAGTCTAAATGTCCGTATTGCAGTATGGCCAAGCCGGCTTCAAGGTGGAAGAATAACGTCTGGACCCGAGGATTTCGTGATCCCAACAAATTCGTTAAATTGATCATCTCGATCAATGTGGGCATGTACATTCTTTCCATTTTATTTGATCCCAGGTCCACCGGTTTAACGCCCCATCCGCTCATCTTTTTGTCGCCTTCAGAACCGATTCTCAAGTTGTTGGGCGCCACCGGGACCATTCCCATTAATGAGTATCATCGGTATTGGACCCTAATCTCCGCCAGCTACCTGCATGGCGGGATATTACACATTTTTTTCAACATGGCGGCGTTGAATCAACTGGCTGCGGTCGTCAACCGGGAGTTTGGGGTCTATCGCATGTTTGCCATCTACACCCTCGGCGGCATCGTCGGATTCTGGATTTCCTATCTGGCCGGTGTATATCTGACCATTGGAGCATCTGCCTCGGTGTGCGGGCTGGTAGGGGCTATCCTCTACTATGGTAAAAGCCGCGGCGGGGTATATGGTAAACATCTATACCGGCAAATTGCCGTCTGGGTGGTGTTTCTCTTTATCTTCGGCATGCTGGTTCCGGGAATTAACAATTGGGGCCATGGCGGCGGAATTCTGGCCGGAATCATATTTGGTTACCTGCTGGGATATCAGGAGCAAAAAAGAGAAAATTTCTTTCACAGAACCCTTGCCGGCATTTGCTTGATCGGCACGTTGGGGGTGCTTATTTGGGCAGTTGCCACTTCGGCGTATTATATTTTGCTGCGCTAAGAGAAAAAGTAAGCGTTCACAGGTCGTAGGGTGTGCAAAACATTCCCGGCTAAGTTAAATCTTCAAGTGTTTTTTTCAAAACTTTACTTATTTGAATTTTTTGGGGGCAATATTTTTCAGCTTTGGAATAGTCGGCCTTAAGAATATTTGCCTTAATATTTGTCGGTAGCGCATTGAATAGCGTTAACGCCGTATTTCGATCGCCGTAGCTGTGATGGTACATGGAATAACGTAATATATCGCTGATCGGAATTTCAAGATCGACCGCTGGTTCACAAATATTTGCACAGCCGATGCAATAGCCGGGAGCAGTTTGTTGAGCATATTGATCCAAGCGTGCTTTATCACCCCCTGATAGGTTTTTCTTATTCAAGGCTGCGGCAACATTGGCCTGCAGGATGGTCATATTCGGCATAGCGGAGCAGATGCTGGTAATATTTGGATTTTCCCACACCACCCTGAGTTTGGCCTGTTCAGCGGTATATCCTTTTTGCAAAAATCTTTCGGTCATTTTCAGGGCATCATCAGTTTCAGACCCGATTGAAGCATAAAAGTTTGCTGAGAAAGCAGCCTGTGTTTTCATAGCCGTCAACCCGATTCCCGCTTTAACACAGGCATCAACCGCTTTTTTCATTTCGTCTTTTAGCATTAGTCTGTAATTATAACTCATCATAATTCCATCGATCCATCCGAGTTTAGCTGCCGCAAGCATACTGTTTGCCATATTTTTATGGGCGCTAAATCCAAAAAAACGAATCTTTCCTTCGGCTTTGGCTTTTTCAGCCCAGGCTTTGACGTCATCTGTCAATTCATCTTTGGCGTCACTTACATAGTGAATGAAATACATATCGACGTACGATGTGTTCATTCTTGTAAGTGAGGTATTTAATCTCTTCGTTAATTTTTTTGGATCTGAAGTACCTGCTTTAGTTACCAGGAACACTTTTTCGCGGTCCTCCGGGAACTTGGCAAAGTATTTGCCGATGGCCTTTTCGTTCTTTCCCCATCCATATGAATCAGCCGTGTCCCAATAGGTTACGCCCAATTTAACGGCTTGCCTGAACATTAGCTGGTCTGAAATCTTTAATACACCACCCAGTGAGAGGATAGATACATTTACGCCTGTTTTGCCAAACGCTCGCATTGGCACCATCATTTGTTCAGGCATCTTTTTTGAAGAGCTCCCATGTGCCTGGGTTAAAGAGCTTAAGGGGATCAGCACAGATCCTAAGCCGGCTGCGCCAGCGGTTTTTATAAAATGTCTCCTTGAAAAATTATCTTTTTTACCAGACATGCTTTATACCTCCTTCTATCTCAATTCATAAGCCGAAGAATAATATATTTTTTGTGGACTTGTGATCAGCAACTAGCTGGCCAACCGCCATCATACTTGCCAAGAAAAACCCGTGCAGGGTGATTCCCATAACCAACAATTCATATGTGTTAAGATCATGATACATTTTGTGTCAATTAAGAGCTTATGTGAAAGAACGTATGATTTTTTCTATCCCAGGTCTATTCGATCATAAAATGGTCCCAGCCCCGGGGTGCAATGGGTTTGGATGTGCCGTCGGGATAGATACTCTCCAGCCGGTTATCAGCAGTTATTTCGCCGATGCGGTAAAGCGGCCGTTTGAACTCTTTTTGAAATTTTTGAGCAATTTCAGCGGCTTTTTCCGCAGCCGCGGTGCACAGCAGGGTGTAATCTTCGCCGCCGCGAAGGGCGTATTCAAGCGGGTCGAAGCCAAAGGCGGCACAAAATTTTTGCAGGGACTCGGAAACCGGCAGTTCAGAGGTATAAATTCTGGCGCCCACCGCACTTTGTTCGGCTATATGGCCAAGGTCGGCGCTGAGCCCGTCGCTGATATCAATGGCCGCCCGGATGCCGGATTGGCCTGCCAGAAAGCGTCCTTCGCACAGCTGGGGTTCAGGTAAAACATGCGACCGGTAAAGGGCCTGCATTTCGGTGGAATCAACCGGCAGATTGTTTAGGATCAAGTGCAGTCCGGCCCTGCTGTCACCGAGATATCCGGTTGAAAAAATGATATCTCCCGGCTTGGCCGCGTCACGGCACATCAACTGGTCTTTTGCAGCCGTCCCGTGCACGACAACATTGATGATTAAATCAATTTCCGAGCGGGTGGTATCACCGCCCAGAATGTTGACATCGAATTTGGCGGCCAGGTGTTTCATGCCGTCGTAAACCGCTTCGAGATATTCCAGCGGACACTTTAGCGGAATGCCGATGCTGACAAACGCCTCCCGGGCCTCACCTCCCATGGCGGCGATATCGCTGAGATTCACAGCCAGGGATTTATAACCCAGATCGAATCCGGAGATCGTTTTTCGAATGAAATGGATGCGTTCGACCAGCAAGTCGGTGGTGATCAGAGAAATCAGGTCTGAGGCCACGGTAAAAGCGGCGGCGTCATCTCCAATGGCCCTGACGATGTTGTCCGGCCGGATCAAACAGCCCCTGCTGATTTTGTCGATGAAACCGAATTCCCCGATTTGTTTTAGCTTCATCGGTCTTTACACCTCATATTTCAATGGTTTTAAGTGCCCTGGCGACTTCCAAAACAGGGTCATTGTTATCGATCCACTGGCTGGCATAGTTCAGGCAGTTGCAGATGAAGGTGGTATTTCCAACCGTTTTCTGCTTGCGGTAATGAACGTGGCCGCTGATCGAATATTTCACCGCGTGGTTCAGTGCCAGTTCGCCATATTGTCTGCTGCCCAGAAATGCATTCAGATATTGCCACATGCTGTCCGGGGGCTGGACCGTAAAATCCAAAATCGGCAGGACATGGGTAACCAGAATGATCTTGCTGCCCTTGCAGGCATCCAGCTGCTTCTCAAGCTTGTCATGGAAATGGCGGTGCATTTCAAGGGTGGATGTTCCCCACACGGCTTTAATCTTATCCTGCCACAGACGATTATTTATTTTCATACGATCAAACTCTGCCACGGAATATTGTTGACTGCCGAATGTGTAATCATACCAGCCCAGATCCCCGATGACGACCCAGCCATCCGCCAACTCGACCGGGCCGTTGGCAAGATTACCGCCAAATATCTTCAGATCGTCATAAATATCCCAGGCGGTTTTATCCGGATGGTTTACATTCCAAATGTCGTGATTGCCGGGGACAAAAAGGCAGCGCACACCGGAGGCCTTTTCGATGTCACCCAAGGCCTGCAAGGTAAGTTCGTAGTCATTGGCGACATCACCGGCTATAATCATAAGGCCGATATCGCCCTTTTTGATCGCCGCAACGATTCCTTCCACGACCTTGTCCGGTTCGGCGTGCTCAAGGTCGATATGTATGTCGGATAAAATACCAATTTTCATGCTAGACTACTCCTGGAGACAGATGCTATCGCACAGATGACAGAGAACAGAGAATAGATGCCAGACGACAGATAGCAGATGACAGATTACAGAGAACAGACTACAGATAACAGATAACAGATGTCAGAGAAGAAATAACAGCCTCCAGTGTCCAGAGACCAGTTACAGTTTCGGATTCAGCTTTTCCGACAGCGTATCTCCTAAAATATTGAAACACAGCACGGTCAAAGCCAATGCCAGACCCGGATAGATGGCCATCCAGGGCGCCTGCACCAGATAGTTGCGCGCATCCTTGAGCATCAGTCCCCAACTCGGATCCGGTGGCTGGGAGCCCAGTCCCAAATAGGACAGGGAGGCCTCGATGACCACCGTCAGCGCAAAAGAGATGGAGCATTGAACAATAACTTTGCCCAGTATGTTTGGAAGAATATGTTTGTAGACGATTTTTACGATGGGACTGCCCAGAGACCGCGAGGCTTCGACGTAAGCTTCGGTTTTGATCGCCAGGGTCTCCGCCCGCACCAGACGGGCGAATACCGGACTGAAAATGATGCCGATGGCCAGCATTACCTGGAGCAGGCCGTAACCCAAAAATGAAACCACGGTGATGGCCAGCAAAATGGTTGGAAACGAAAGCAGGCTGTCCATCAACAGCATTAAAAAGTTGTCGATATAGCCACGCGACAAAGCGGCCGTCAGTCCTACGATGGTACCGATGGTGACGGCGATGGATACGGCCACAATACCCACCAGCAGCGCGGATCTGGAGCCGAAAATCACGCGACTGAAAATGTCTCGGCCGAAATTGTCGGTGCCCAGCAGGTGTGCTGTACTGGATGGTTTGAATCGTTGCGCCAGATCCTGGGTTGTGGGAGGGTAGGGGGCAATCAGGGGAGCTGACACGGCCGCAGCTCCCAGGATCACCAGGAAAATAATGGATAGATAGAATATGATGTTACGATGCGTATGCATTATTGATATTGATTATTGAAGATTGAAGATTGAATATTTGTGGATGTCGCTCTCAGAGGCGTAGGCGCTACATCCCCTACGAGCCGGAGGCTTCGCTCCGTCAATATTATCTCTATAATAATCGAGTTCCGGGCGTCTTTCTGCAATAAAATTTCATTTGCATTGTCTAATAGCCCCACGGCTCGCCGCGAGGGGCTGGTTGATGTTTTTTTATAATCGATCCGCCGGAGGCGGACCTTAAATATTCAATATTCAATCGAAAATATTCATTCGACTCTGGTCCATCTGAAATCAAAGGTGTCCAACTTCGGGGTCATTCTGAAATCTGAAACATTTTTACGGACGGCAGGGTAGCGGTATGAAGACCCCAGGTACATGAAGGGTACTTCCTTTGCCATAATTTCCAAAGCTTCATCGTACATCTTTTTACGGTTTTCAAAACCGGACACTTTTTTAGCGCCGGCAATTAGTTCAGCGGTGCGGGGATTTATCCACTTGACATAACGGTCTTCGGTCCCATAGCCTGCCAGGGTGCCGTCGGGGTCGAGTTTGCCGGTGTGTCCGATAACGGTGAGATCGTATTTTGTACCGCGATAGACATCGCTGAGCCAGGTAGACCAGTCCACCAGCTTAATTTTCACATTCAACCCGACTTTGGTCAGCATATCCTGATACATCTCGCCGGCTTTAACGTGCAGTTCGTAGTTTTGTGGTAGAAACAACTCCAGGGTGGTGTCCGGTCCGATACCGGCCTCAGCCAACAACGCTTTGGCCTTTTCCGGATCGTAAGGGTAAAGCCCGGTAAAATCTTTGTAATAGGCGTTGCCGTAATCCATAAACGTCCCAATGGTTTTGCCGCCGCCATAGGCCACATCCAGAACCTGCTGCTTATCAATGGCATGATTGATCGCCTGCCGCACGCGGACATCCTTTAAGGCAGGATTGCTGCAATTCATGGACATGACCATAATCAGGGCGGTCAACGATTTTTCTATCTTTACATCCGGGCTGGCTTCAAGCATCGGGAGATCATCTTTATCAATCACATAGGCCACGTCAACCTGGCCGGATATCAATCCTTGAACCGAAACCGCCCGTTCGGGAATGATGTGCATGCTGATCTTGTCCAGCCTCGGAAGGCCTTTCATCCAGTAGTTATTGTTTTTTTCCAGAACGATCTGGCTGTCCCGGATCCATTTCTTTAATACAAATGGGCCGGTGCCCACCGGTTGTGCACCGAAATCATGTCCGGCCTCGATCAGGTCTTTTGGCAAAATGGCACCCCAACCCGAGGCCAGACTGGCCAGGAGTGGTGAAGTCGGTTCCTTTACCTTTAAGACAACCGTGAAATCATCCGGTATTTCAATGCCGATGATCGACTTGAACTCTTTGGCCTTGGGCGAACCGGTTGCTTTATCCATAATCCGTTCAAAGGTGGCTTTGACATCCTTTGAGGTCAGCTTGCTGCCGTTGTGAAATTCGACATCTTTTTTCAGGTAAAAAGTCCATACCAGCGCATCGTCGGAGACTGCCCACTTTTCTGCCAGGGCCGGGACAATTTTTCCATTCATATCCGGTTCCGCCAGGGTGTCATAAAAACTTTTTATGGTTTGAAATGTCAGGGTACCAGAGGTTTTGTGGGGATCGAGGGTATCCGGATTTCCCGCCAGTGCGAAATTAAGTGTTTTGGCTTCGGCCAACTCGGCGTTTACAACGATTGCACTCCCCAAAAAAACCGCCAGCATCAGGTAAGTAACTAAATAGATCGATCGTTTCATGGTTTTCTCCTTTCTGATTAAGTTGCAACTGTTTAAACTAGACATTCAAGGGTTGAGGGTTCAACGTTCGGATTCAAATCCGATGGGGCTTACCTTAACCGTCGACATTGTTGACTCCGGGCTAATGGGTGGCGGAACTGGCTGACAGTCACGATAATCGGTGTTCATCCGACTGCGTTTATCGCGGCTGAAAGCCTCTCCCACAAGCTAATATTGTCTCATGTCAAGCGTATTGACTTTAATCCAAACCCCCAAGTTTTATCCACAGCCATTCAACCCTGAACCTCTGAACCCCGAACCTTTGAACCATCGTCTTTCTTATACGTTAAAACACGCCACCTGGTGCCCCGGCCTTATTTTTTTTAAAATCGGTCGGGCCTCACGGCAAGATTGAGTGCCAATGGGGCACGTATCGGCAAAAGAACAGCTTGCGACGAATGTGGCAGACCTTCCATTTATTGACCTTGGCGGCTGTCCGTCATCATCCTGGGCCGCAGCCGCCTGTTTGCCTGGTATCGAGGAAAACAGTTTCAAGGTGTACGGATGACAGGGATGCTGCATGATTTCTGCGGTCGACCCCAATTCCATCAGGCGTCCCCGGTACATGACACCAATCCAATCGCTGAAATAGGCTACCAGGTTCAGGTCATGGGAGATGAACAAGTAGGTCAGAGCCAGTTCCGCTTTAAGGTCCAACAAGAGATTGATGATCTGGGCCTGGATGGAGACATCGAGGTTGGAGACCGGTTCATCCAGGATTAGGAACTCCGGCTCCATACACAGGGCCCGGGCGATCACAATGCGTTGTTTCTGGCCTCCTGAG
>JBAVYC010000860.1:0-2250 GCA_049698595.1 Desulfobacterales bacterium
GCGGCGGTGCTCGTATCGCTCCTTTAAGTTATTTGCCGGTTACCTCCTTTCTCTAAACTTACGACAGTTGTACTTCAGCCGTTGGATAAGTTGAACCTGCAGGCGGCATATCTCTAACGGCCGTTCAACTGGGAAATTGCGCATCATACAGTTACCGCTCCCATCCGCGCCTTAAAAATACCGTTGACCACATGTCGGGGCGGGCCTCCGGCAGCAACGGTCTGCAGGTTATTGAGCGCACCGGTCAGCATCCGATGGAAAGCCCCCTGGGTGGTACCTGCAATATGGGGGGTCAGCAACAAGCGCTCCCTTGCGGCCGGGGAGAGGTTCAACAGGGGGTGATTGTCCGGCGGGGGTTCCGGTGCCAGGGTATCCAGGGCCGCTCCGGCGATATGACCGCTTTCAAGGGCTTCGGCCAGCGCCCGGGGCTCTATCAGTTCTCCGCGGGCGGTATTGACCAGATAGGCCCCCCTCGGCATGCGGGCCAGTTCGGCGGCTCCCATCAATCCGCGTGTTGTAGGCGTCAGCGGCGCATGCAGACTGACCGCGCCACAGCATGCCAGCAACTCGTGAAGCGGCTTATACTGAACCTGGAGCGCCTGCTCCTCGTCTGCGGACGGTCGCTTGACGTCATAATACATTACCGATGCACCCAGCAAATTCGTTACCCGGGCCACTTTGCGGCCGACCGCCCCCAACCCGACCAGTCCCAGTGTGGTTTCACCCAATTCCGGCAGTCCGATGTTAAACAGGCTTTCGCGCATGGCCTGGTAACGTCCGGCCTTGATCTCCCGGTCGGCCGGGAGCATGCGGCGCTGAAGGGCGATGAGCATCGCCACGGTCAACTCGGCCACGGTGCCGGTGTTGTGCCCCGGTGAATTGGCCACCGGGATCCCCAAAGCGGCCGCACTTGCCACATCCACCTGGTCATATCCGGCCCCGGCGCTCTGGATCATTCGGACTGAGGGGATATGGTTGAGCACATTGGCCGTAACGGGGGGATAGGCTGCCGGCACGAATAAAAAATCCATGCCCCGGCAGGCGCTGATGATGTCTTGCTCACGGCGCACGTCCTCAAAATGGAGCGTCAACTCCGCCGGCACTGTAACACAGGCTTTGGTGAAGCGTATTTCCGGCAGAATACTCAATACATTCAGCATCGGGGCATCCCCTCGTGAATAGCGGTCGTGACTCCGGTTTCAGAGCCGGACCCAAATGGGCCCTCTCACCGGCCGGCTGCAAGGTCTTGCATGACGTCAGCAATTCGGGTCATTCCCTCTTGGCACTCGGCTTGCGAGGTGGCGTAGGAAATCCGCAAAAACCCCTCCCCGCGCTTGCCGAATGGTGTTCCCGGAACCACCGCCACACCGGCAGTGTCCAGAATATAATCGGCCAATCCGATTGAATCCAGACCCGCTGCGTCATGACGGACAAACACATAGAAAGCGCCCCGGGGCGTTGCGGGGCATGTCAGACCGGGTGCCAGCGCGATCCCATCCAATATGATTTCCCGGCGCCGATTAAATTCGGCCACCATTTCGTCAACGCAGCCCTGGGGACCGTTGAGGGCGGCAACGGCCCCGGCCTGGGAAAATGAACAGGCCGACAACATCACGTTTTGCTGCACCTTCACGGCCGCACCGATCAACTCCTGGGGAGCCGCCAGATAGCCGACCCGCCAGCCGGTCATGGCATAGGTTTTAGACAGTGAACCCCAAATGACGGTCCGGTCTTTCATTCCGGGCAGGGCGGCCGGGCTGCTGAAATCTGCGCCCGGGTAAAGGATACGGTCATAGGCTTCATCGGAGAAGATGACCAACCCATGAGTTCCGGCAAACCGGCCGATTTCGGCAATCTGATCCGGATCCAGGACCGCACCGGTGGGATTGTGGGGTGAATTGACGATAATCCCCCGGGTATGCGGGCTGATTAACCTGCCGGCCGCCTTAAGATCCGGCCTGCAATTATCATCGATCACCATGGGCATGGGCAGCGCCTTGCCGCCGGCAAGCCGGATGGTCGAGACAAACTGGGTGTACCCCGGATCCGGCACCAGAATCTCATCGCCGGGGTTGAGAAAAGCCCGCAGACTTAAATAGATCGCTTCCTGGCCCCCGGCGGTAACCATGATTTCCGTTTCCGGGCTGTAGGCCACCTGTTTATATTTTTGGATCGAATCGGCAATCGCCTGCCTCAAGCCCGGCACCCCCGCATTGGGGGTATAGTGAACCAATCCCTCGTCCAGGGCTT
>JBAVYC010000861.1:0-3027 GCA_049698595.1 Desulfobacterales bacterium
TGGAGAAGAAACGGTGTCCTGGTCGTCCGCCGAGTTTGCGGGTCTTCTTCAACTTGGTAAAGCAGTTCCCTCCCCGGTGGGACGGTGCCCTTGACAGCCGCATCCACGGAATTGGTATCATCCACCAACTTGAACTCCAAAAGTGCTGTTTTACCGATCAGATCTTTGGCTCTCTGGGTTTCACTGATGCCGGGCAGTTGGATTAATATTCGTTTTTGACCCTGGCGCCGTATATCCGGTTCGGCCACGCCGAACTGATCGATGCGGTTACGGATCGTTTCAAGAGCCTGGTCGACCGCCAGTTTTTTTATCTGGTCGCGATCGCTGTCAGGGATGTCCATTACGATGGCAAAACTACCGCCGGCCTCTGTTCTCGAAATCTCTCGCAGGTCCCTAAATTCATCATCGAGAAGCGCCTTAAGTTTATCGATGCTTTCTTCCTTTTTGACCTCAATGGATATTCGCGAGCCTTCAATTCGATCCACCGAAACATGCCGGATACGCTCTTTTTTGAGCTGCTCACGGATTTCCTGGGAAATACGTTCGGTGGTGCTTTCCACAGCTTTACCCGTATCCACCTCCAAAACCAGATGCATGCCGCCCTGGAGGTCAAGGCCGAGATTGATCTGTTTGTGAGGCCAGAGAGCAGGCTTAAAGCTCGGAAGGATATAGATGATCGCCGTGACAACGACGGCAAAAACCAAAACCAGTCTCCAAGAAATATTTTTCAATGATCTTTTCCCTCTTTACGCTTTTTTGCTGTTCATTCAACAAAAGTCATTTTACGCGAAATCATCATACGAAAGCCCCAAATAATTTGTTAAATGGATCGTTGGCTAAATTGTTCAGGCAACCAGATTATCCCGATGCCGGAAGCTGAATCGGAACACCCATAATTAACAGTTTAGCAGATCCGCTACTTAACAAAATTGTATGGGGCTGACAATTAACGATAATTGTTGTTATTTTTTCGCCGGTTGGCTCGGGGCGGCCGTTTGGGCCAGAGCCGATACATTACCGCGGGCGACTTTGACACGAACTCTGTCGGCAATTTCCACCGTTAAGGTCACCTCGTCCATTCCCGTAATCCGGCCGTGGATACCACCGCTTGTGACGATGCGATCGCCTTTCTTTAAATTGGAGATCATTTGACGGTGTTCTTTAGTCTTTTTTTGCTGGGGACGAATAAGTAAAAAGTAGAAAATGACAAACATCAAGATTAACGGGATAAACCCGGTAAAACCTGCGGCGCCTTCCCCACCCGCGCCTCCAGTACCCATGGCATAGGCTATATCAAACAAAATGAATCCTCCTTCTAGGTGTTAAATTGTTATTTTATTCTATTTGTCTGCCAGTGACAATGCATTTGAAGAATTTTTTTTAAAATGGCGCTGATATACTTTAAAAGTGCAGTTTCGTCAAACCTTTCTTGAATTTTTTTATTCATTACAAACAATCTTGCTTTCTCCCGGCATCATGGCCCGATCACCTTCAATTTCAACGTTGAGATCGCGTCGCACCTCGAGGTCAACGATTTCCCGGCGTTTTTTATTAAGAAGGTAATCAGCCACATCCAGGGGTACAATGCCTTTTACCCGATTGGATTTTTCCTTCAGCGTTTCCAGGCTTAATTTTCGCAGAAAGCCGATGCCCAATGTTTCAGCAGACGGAACCAGACCTTTGCCTTGACAGTATTTGCACGGCAAATGGCTTCCGAATTCAATGGACGGACGAATCCGCTGCCGTGACATCTCAAGCAGTCCGAAGCGTGAAATTTTCCCGACTTTTGACCGAGCTTTATCTTCCTTGATATGTTTTCTCAGTGTACGCTCCACTTCAGCCCGGTGTTTCGGTTCCCGCATATCAATGAAATCTATCACAATCAGACCGCCCAAGTCTCTTAAGCGCAGCTGTCGTGCAATTTCTTCAGCGGCCTCGAGGTCGGTTTGAAATGCCGTCTGTTCGATGTTTTTTTCATGGGTCGATTTGCCGGAATTGACATCTATGGAGACCAAGGCTTCGGTTTGTTCAATGACAAGGGTCCCGCCGGATTTCAAGCCAACCCGGCTTTCAAATATGGACGCAATTTGTTCTTCAAGTTGAAATTTAGAAAAAATCGGTTTGGCTCCCCGGTAATGTTTAACGAGCTTGTCGTGACCGCGCGAAAATAGTTTAATAAAATCTCTGATTTCTTGGCAAAGGGAACTGTTATCAATGAGAATTTCGGTCACCTCCGGAGTAAACGAATCCCTTATGGAGCGTATCACAAGGTGCCGTTCTTTGTAGAGCAGGGCAGGGGCCTTATTTTTCATGACACTGCCCTTGATCTTTTTCCATAATCTGAACAGAAAGTTTAGATCCTTTGACAGGGCGGTTTTGCTGGTATTTGCAGCGACAGTGCGGACAATGACGCCGAAATCTTCGGGCAGTTTCAACTTGCCGACGACATCCTTGAGGCGTTGACGTTCTTCTTCATCTTCAATTTTGCGTGAAATACCGACATTTTCATTTCCCGGTCTGAGAACCATATATCTTCCAGGCAAAGAAATATGAGTGGTCAACATGGCCCCCTTTTTCATAAAAGGATCTTTGGTAACCTGCACCATCAACTCCTGACCACGTTTAACAAGCTTGTTGATGGCGTGTTCTCCGGTAGAGATATCCAGAAAATAATCGCTGTGAATTTCGTTTTTTTGTAGGAAACCGTGTCTTTCCGCACCATAATCGACAAATACTGCCTGAAGGCTGGGTTCAACACGGGAAATTATACCTTTGTAAATGTTGCCGTGGGTGATTTCTTTCAAGCTGCTTTCAACATGGAACTGCTCAAGTTTATTATTCTTGACCGTTGCGACTCTGCATTCTTCAGGATCGACTGCATTAATTAAAATCTTAATACTCATAAATTTTTATCCTTGCACTGGGCGTATAAAAAATAATATTAACCAGAGGCAATTT
Organism: Desulfobacterales bacterium; assembly: GCA_049698595.1. GTDB lineage: Bacteria > Desulfobacterota > Desulfobacteria > Desulfobacterales > JAFDCJ01 > JAFDCJ01. The sequence continues at coordinate 2,959 of JBAVYC010000861.1, forward strand.
TGAAACATTTCCCCTTCAGCTTTCTTTGTCTGCAACAACTGGGAACGTTTTAAACTGCCTCGCTAATTC
>JBAVYC010000862.1:0-3686 GCA_049698595.1 Desulfobacterales bacterium
TAGCCTTTTTCATGTTTTCGGTGTCATCTCGTAGCATGTCTGATCTCCTGGATGAAAGTTGCGAGTGATTTTAGCCTTTCGAGCGGCCGGCTTTCCCGCAACAATCCGACGGTGCCGCCTGAAATATTAAAATGATCCAGGGCCGGACTAATCAGCTCTCTATCAACACGATCAAAATCAATGCCGTTTTTAATTCCAAAAGAACGGACTATGAAAGCATGCATACGCTTCATTTCCTCACGAAATAAAATTACCGAAATGGTCAATTTTGATTTCTTCCGCCACTTTCCGGCCGACCTTGCGCAGGTCGTCGATGAACTCGATGGAGTCGAGCTTCTGGACGTGCTCGGGCTTGATATTAGAAAGCCCCATCTCCTCCAGACCTTCGGGGCTCAAATCGGCATTATAGCGGGCGTAGAGAAACCTGCGTCCGAGATCCTGACTGAGTGGAATTACTTTTCCGTCGTCATCACGTGGAACCATGTCACCGATTTCACGGTCCAGGGGAGCACCGTGCACGCAGCGGCCGATGGAACGACAATTGGTATCCTGATCGACCATCGCAGCGTACATGAGCGCACTGGGAAGGGCGGCAACGTTTCCGAGCAGCCCCCGATTCGGATCATCCGCATCTTCCGCCAAAACCGCCGCTGCGCCGGTCCCAAGCGATATAACAAGCAGTTTGTCCTCTCCGCAAGCCCAATTCAGACGGTATCCTGATTCAGTTGCCATGCGGTAAAGCAAAAACGCCGGATTGTTATAGGGGGTCAGACCGCCATCGACAAAAACAAATGCTTTGCTGTCATCATTCGGATCCCACCAAATCACCTCAGGCGGAAAGAAAACGGGCGCCGCCGTGCTGGCGCGCACGATCTTCCACAGAGGGATGTTAAGATTGCAATCCGGTCGTGATAAATCGTTGTATTTGGCCTGCGGATTACTGCTGATCGGCCAGGGAGAATCTGTCGTGCGATTGCGGGTTACGGCCAGCAGCAGGCACTCCAGATCATCAGGTTTCAATGTCGTTTCGGGCCCAAAGGTCTTTTGCAGCTCTTTTTTTAGCGGCTTGGATTTGTATAATGCGTTCCAGCGCTTCAAGATGAATTGCTTATCGAACATAGCCGGGCCCGTTACCTCATAGAATTCTAATAGCTCCTTGGCACTCATTCCCCGGGCCAGCCCGGCCGCAATAATGGCGCCGGTGCTGGTTCCGCCGACGTAATCAAAGAAATGGCAAAGCCTGAACCCCGATCCGCCGCCGGTGGCTTCAGCCAACATTTCTTCCATGCGGGCCAGGACCTCAAGGGTCAAGATACCCCTGATCCCGCCACCGTCCAATGCCAGAATTTTGTGTATTTGATTTTTTTTGCCTTCATACCTGGATGCGAGTTTTCCCCATACGCTCATGATGTGCCTCCTTTCTGGATAATAATAATACCAAAAATAATATCATTTCCTCGGGGAGGTTGATGTCTTCAGGCTTGGTCACCATAAACCGATCCCGTTCCTTCTGTAAGCCTTCGGCGGTCAAGAGCACATCCTGCCATCTTGAGCCGGTTTAAAGCGTCTGCTTCGTCCCGGCGAATATCCAGAAAAATAGTGTCCCGGAGGCTCTACCCTAATGTTGCAAAAGTCGGATGGCTTCAGAGCCAAGACACACACCGAAACTTAAACAATCAGACGTACGATCCCGCCAAGCGGGGGCGTCAAGGTTGAAATTGTAGCCGGTTACATTGATCCCTTGACAACTCAGGATCTGAAGTCCTACGGCTTTCCCCTAAGGTCTACTCATCCAGTTCGTACATCGATTCGAATTTCGCGGCGCTTATACAGTAAGCATCCGTACCATCCTCATTATTGGACACAAGGTAATCTCCGCTTTGGTAGTGGGACTCACCCTCTATTGTCACCACACTGCCCGGTTGGGTAGCCACCTCGGCCCATATGGGGGTGGACTTAACATAGATACCGGGGTTTACCTTGCGATAGGTTTTTGCAAATACGTCCTCGTCCACAGAGTATATATCCCCATCATTGTCGACAATCCAGTCGCCCGGTTTGCACCGTTGTTCGGCGTTCCACTTCCTGTAAGTGAATCCTTCGGTATCCAGGTCCAATCGAACGGCGACAACAAACTGATCGGATCTCTTTCTATATCGTCTGCGATTTCCCATAATCTGCACCTTATCCGCGATAAAATTTGCATTCTTGTCATCCCTACCAAATTCGATTGCAAATCGAATATAAATGTCAAATCGTAATTTGTGAATACCATAATATAATCACGGTCATTTAATCCACAAATCAAAATAATTTAGTTCACGGGCAGTGCCCCAGCTCCGGATAATCGGTGATCAACATATCTGCCGGCCAGGTGCAGTATCTATCAAGATCCTTTCTGGTTTTGGGCGCAAACAGGACCACCGCTACCCCGTTGTCACGGGCCTGCCTGGCCGCCGTCCAGGTAATCACCTGCTGTGGACCGGCGACTGCACCGGCCATTGCTTCCCGGGCCTTATCCAGAGGGTTGCGTAATCTCAACTTTGTGAACCAACGCGCTTTTAACGCTGTTAGGACGGGATTTTCTGTGGCGCTGAAAGGCGGATAAGACAAGACGGCCACAAATTTGGCACGAATCACTGATCGATAGGCAGTCAGGCTTTCAGCAGAAGGCCCCTCGATATAAAGACGATTGGGCAGTCGGGCGGCCTCCAGACGCTTGGATATCGCCCCGGCATAGGCTTCGGCGCTGGCCGTTATATCGCTGTCGATCTTGATATCCAAATACAACACCATTTCCGGTGCGCTTTTTAACGCATCCAGAACTTCATCCAGTGTCATTATCTTTTCGGCTTTGGGGATTACCTGTGAAAAATCCTTATCCGGAACTCCGCCGCAAATGAATTGGGATTGAAGCTCGGCCAGCGTTAAATCACGGATGAGTATGCGATCACTCATCGGCTCACCGGATGCTGTCCGACACAGGGTCGTGTGAACCCAAGGATCATGGGATAAGACCGGGTGACCGTCCTTTGTGAGGACAATATCGATCTCGATCCCATGGTAACGTTTGGCGGGATCTTTGGCCCCGGCCCTGGCGATGCTGTTCATCACAGCCGTCCGGGAATTCTGCGGCCATTGGCCGCCGCCCGCCCGGTGTGCAATGATCAACGGTGTATTATGAAGTTCAGGTTTTAATAGATCGGTGGTACTGATATATCCGGCCGCCAGTCCTAAAGCGGCGATAATGATTCCAAGTCCGATCCAAACTTTTTTCACAATTATTCTCCCGGCTTTATCAATCGTTGTAGTTTGGATGGTTCATTGGGGGACTATTGGGATCGAATTTGTCATACCAATTAAAGTAGGCATCGGTTGCCTTTTTTCCTTCTCTCACCAACTTTTTTTTCTTTTGATCATCTATATCAAATTCAGTGGTGCCGACGCCAATCGTATTGATATATATGGTTCTGCACCAATCATCGCTGTGCAAGTGTTGATTTTCCTGGACATTTAAAATGGCTCTAAAAACTGCGCCGATATAGTCAAAGAAGTCATCAATTTTCTCACTTGGAGGTTCAGCACCATCGCGAAATACTGCAATTTCCAGATGGGAATCCAGTCGAAATCCCAGAGTTTCTTTGTTGTATATATACGAACTGCTGGTTTTGGGTTTACTTTTATTC
>JBAVYC010000863.1:0-17570 GCA_049698595.1 Desulfobacterales bacterium
ATGAAGAGGTAATCGCTTTGAACGTCTTCCAGCGTAAAATTTCTTTCAACATGGCTGATTTGCAAATATTCGCGATCCTTTTGGTAATCCAGCAGCATCAACCGGCAGGTCGGGAAATAATCACCTAACGCCAGAGCAGATTTCTCTTCGGTTGTATCCGAGCCCGGTGAAATATAAGCCTTCCAGCCAAAATAGCCGTGGGGCATGCGCCGGATGTTGGTGTATCCCAGGCGCACGGCCCAGCGCGCTGCAATGCTGCTGCGCAGTCACCTGAAACTGCGGCAGTAGATCACAATCTCCCGGTTTTTATCCGTCCCCAGGACATTTTTAAAGGCTTCCGCTTTTTGTGGCTTCAATTCTAACCGGTCGCCGAGATCGATTTCGAAATTTTTAGCCCCGGGCAGATGACCGGTCTTGAATTCATAATCCGGCCGGACATCCAAGATTATAGTGTTGGTGCTGGATGCAGACAGGCCTTGAATCTCCTCCGGTGTCGTCAGCGTATATCCGTCCTTTTGGGCTTCTGCGAGCGCCGACGACCACCAAACAGGATTATCCCTACTCCATGATGGGCCTGTGAAAACGAGCACCAGCAGAATCAAAACAGTCGGCAGGATGATAGTTTTTCTCATTTTAATCAATGCCTATAACGAATGAACCGGAAATTTTTTATTACTGAAACCCAGAACCTTGAACCTCTGAACCCTGAACTGCTTAACCTAGTTTTCTTTAACTTCTTCATACCATAACCGGTGATGGTGCCTGGCGTAGTCTTCCGGAACAGTTCCGGTAAACATGGAGATGAAGGCGGGACGCTCACCGGCGGCAATCGATGCCATGTAGATATGAATCAGCAGCCCTGCAAACACGAGCCCGACGGTGATAAAATGAATCAGAATTGCCCAGCGGACGATGGCTGTATTCGTAAAATATATATTTGAAAGGGCCATGATGATGCCGGTAACGGCGATGACGATACCGCCCAATACGGATGGTACGGCAAACAATTTTTGCCCCACGTTATAAAATCCCTGGTCGGGAATTCTGGGTGCAGCAATTTCAGGGCTCGCACCACGCTTTTCGAGAATTCCGCCGATTTTTTTCAGAGCCCGGGTGCCCAGGGTCATTTGAATCCCTTTTTTCACCAACCACATGAGATCACGGATCGGTGAATAACTGAAGATCTCCCTTAAAAATTGACTGACCAGTTTTATCCCGAAAATGGCGTAAAGCAGAAACACGCCGGCCCATACCAGGCCGCCGATCACGTGGGCCACCAGAAGGTTTTCACCACTGCCGAAAAGACCCCACATCAGGTTGGTCCACCACATTCCCACCGGCTGCAAATCAGGATTTTTAATCAGACCGATGCCGGTTGCCAGAAGAAACAACCAGCTGGCGGCATTAAACCAGTGCAAAAAGATGGATAGTTTCGAATGTCGCTTAATCATTCTGCTGTTCATTGTTGTCCTCCCTTTGGTCGTTTTCCTGATTTTCGTCATCCGGCAGAATAAATTGTTTTCCCAGCATAGCGAGGACACCGAGAGCATTGATACCGACCAGCGCCCAAACCAGGGGTTTGGCAACTTTTGCCCACATTTGGATGGGCGTCGGTATCTCGGCCTTCACCGGCCAGTCCATGGGGGCGGTGGCGTTCAAGTAGTAGATGTTCGGCTCGGTGTTCGATTCCGGATTAATCACCTGCAAGGTTTTGTTCTGCTTGACCAGACGAGCCGCATCACTCTTGGGGTCGTTGATATCACCAAAAACCCTGGCTTTGGTCGGACAGGTGACGACACAGGCGGGAAGATCACCCCTCAACCGCCGATGTTCGCAAAAATCGCATTTGTCGACGATTTTCTTTTGCGGGTGACGATAGCGGGCACCGTAAGGGCAGGCCGGTATGCAGCTGCCGCAACCGATACACAATTTATCGTTGACTTTAACGGTACCGTCTTTTTCATCCTTATACGTCGCGCCGGTCGGGCAAGCCTGCACGCAGATGGGCGTGTCGCAATGCATACAGTTTCCGGGCTGGAAGTGTCCGGCCGTTTTCCCGGCGGCCATTTTAAAATTGTTAAAGTCCGAGTCCTGCCGCTTGATCCAGTTTCGCCAGTGGCCGGCCGGAACTTTATTTTCGACTTTGCAAGCTGCCAGACATCCCTTGCAGTCGATACAAGTGGATGAATCAATCACCATGGCAAGTTTTGTTTTCATCAGGCTCCTTTCCGAATCACTTTAACAAAGGTCTCGTGCATGGCCATATTGCCGGATATTTCATCGGCATAATCTTCAAGGATTTCCGCCATGCAGGCGCCTTTGCCATATATATTGGTCAGTCCCTGGGAAAGCACACCAAACCCGCTGAGCATATAGACAGTGTCTTCCCGAATCCCTTCTTTTAAATTCGCTTTCAAAATCCCTTTCCCGGCTTTGCTGGAAATTTCAACCCTGTAACCGTCTCTAATGCCCAGTCGTTTAGCCGCTTTGGGATTTATCCACAGCGTGTTTTCGGGCATGAATTGGTTCAGTAGAGCATTGTTTTGCGAGGTACAGTGAGTGAAATAGGCATTGCGTCCAACCACCATCCGAAACTTGCCGGAGGGTTTTCTGCGCGGGGCACGGTATACGGGCATCGGGTCCACGCCCATATCGGCATAGCGTTTATTGTACAGTTCTATTTTTTTCGACAGGGTTTTATACACCCGCCCTTCGTAGACACCGTAGAGCTTGCTGGGGTTGTAATACACCCCGTCTTCGCGTAAAGCGCGTTCGCCGTCCGGCAGATTTTTGAACTGCTGTTTACGGTATTCATCGATGGTAAAATCAAAATATTCAGCCAGATCCAGTCGTTTGGCCAGTTCCTTGAAAATCCAGAAAACCGGTTTCGACTCAAAGAGCGCCGGAACCACCGGGTCGCGGGTCACCACACAGGCACAGGCGGATGAACCCTGGAGTCCGGATGCGGGGTCCTGACGTTCCAGGTAACTGGGAGCCGGCAAAACGAGATCCGACATCCAGGCGGTGTCACTCATGGCAATATCCACGGTCAGGATGAAATCGAGATTGTCGATCATCTGCAAAGTCTTGTTGCGATTGGCAACGGACTGCAGGGGGTTGATTTTATATGCAAACCAGCCTTTGATCGGATAGGGTTTTTCTTCGATGATCGCATCCCGCATGTGTTTAAAGGACCCTTCTTCGTCGAACATCATGTGGGCCCGGCCGTGATCGACACGATCGTCCGGGTTGTCTTCATAAAACGGTGCATCCGGCAGCTCCGGTCCGCTCAACCCGACCTGGCGTGCCGCCAACAATCCTCCCGGTTGATCCCAGTTGCCCAACAGGCCGTTGACGATCGCCATGGCTCTGCGGATCTGGGTCGAATTGACGTAGTCGGAGGTCCGCCGACCGGGATAAACAATGGCCGCCGGTGCAGCGGACGCCAATTCACGGGCAATCCGGCGAATTTCACCGGCCGGGATTTCACACTCGCCCTCGGCCCATTCGGGTGAGTATTGCTTGACGTGCTCGCCAAGCTGTTCCATTCCATATAGCTTTTCGGATGCATAGGCTTGATCATAGAGCTTTTCACCGATGATGACGTGAGCAAGTGCCATGAAAAACGCCATGTCCGTACCGGGTCGAATCGCATACCATTCATCGGCCAAGGCGGCCGTTTTGGTATAGCGGGGATCCAGCACGACCAGTTTACAGCCGTTTTTCTTGGCCGTCATCAAATCGATGCTGTCCGGTGTAATGAGTGCCTCGAATCGATTTGCTCCGGCCATGATGATGTATTTCGTGTGCAGGATATCGGAGAAAGGCACTTCGCCGAATGTGTCCAGATAGGCCCGGTTGCGGCTGAGCAGACATGATGATTCATGCGTCGTAACGTTGTAGGATCCAAAAACCTCGGCGAACCAGCGCACGAAAGTCGACTGCATATCCGAGCCGGGGGTAAAAAGGACCCCGCAACGGGTGTATTTTTCTGCAATCTTCGTGAGCTGCTCGGCGGCATGGTCAAGGGCCTGATCCCAGCTGAGCCGCTGCCACTTGCCTTCTCCCCGTTGTCCTTTGCGAAGCAGAGGATACTTGAGCCGGTCGGGATCGTACAGCTGGTCGATGCCGGCATTCCCGCGGGCACAAAGCATGCTCCGGGACTTGAGAAATTTCGGATTGGGATCCAGTTTTGTAACGACGCCGTCTTCAACCCGGGCAATCAGTCCACATTTATTCAAGCACATGTCGCACACTGAAAACCGATTCTCGACTTTCGCGGGCGTGCCGTCTTTTTTTTCAGGCACCAATGCATGCAGCACCGGTGCCTGTGCTGCGGTGACCGAAGCAGCCGTCGCCGCGCCGGTCCACTTGAGGAAACTCCGTCGCGAAATTGGTTTATCTACGTTTAAGGACATCAGGTTCTCCTTTATCTAAGTACCCAGATTCATAAATACAATAACGTAAAACTTATGGAAGGTAGATTGTAAAGCAATTACTATGCCATGCTTAATAAACCATATAATCCACTAAATTTATTTAATAAATAGGCGGGCGCAGGCGGGTGGCGTTAACCCATGTGTTAACGATGACAGCGGATGTTAACTTAACAAATGTTAACACTTCTCAAATAGAGGTTCAAAGTTCGGATGTTTTAACCGTAATATCCAGACAGCGTGTTTTGCCGAGTTTTTTGGCTTCAAAAATCGCTTCACCTTCGCGGGTGCCGATGTCGCAGCCCAAAAGATCCGAGCAGTTCCTGGAACCGAATTGTTTTTCGAAATCGCGAACCAGCCGTTCTGTAAGGGCATAGATCTTTTTAGGGGCGTCAGCAGACGAATTTCTACCGAATAAGATACCCTATATCAGTTCATTTTGATTTTCAGCAAACTTGCCACTGTCCTCCGGCATAATTTCTGATGTGCCGGATTGTGCTTTGCTCTTGCCAAATTGTTTGTAAGCTCTTAATGTATAGCGGTGTCCGTATATTTTTGCCACCAAGACACCATGACATGAAGATAAATTTCATCAAACAGCTTCGCTTCGTGTCTTTGTGCCTTTATAGCCACTTTTCCGGTTTATCCGGGTTGGGAGAAAGCGCAATGAAAAGGTTTTTCTATTTTTTGTCATTGATCGTATTTTTTGTTATCAGCGTGGGATTTGTGGGCCCGGTTTCAGCTGAACTCGAGTGGACATTCAGAAAACAGGTTCCACTGACCTCTGCGCCGTTGGATAATGCCGTTTCAGCGGATGGACAATCACTCTATATTCTCTCAGCGGGAGAGATTTTGGTGTATTCGCTTACTCTGAACAAAACAATCAATACCATTCCCATAGAGAGTGAGTATGACAGCATCGCAGTTTCACCCAGGGGAAACAGTCTGATTGTAACGAGCAGCACCGGCAAATCCCTAAAGATCATCGATCTGGAATTTCGCTACAATATTGATGTTTCAGACCTGCCGCTCAAGGGGCCGGCCGATGCGCCGGTTACCATAGCGGTCTTTAGTGATTATCAGTGAGCGTATTGTGCGCGGCTTGAGCCACTCCTCCAGCAGGTGCTGGATAAAAATCCGGATAAGGTAAACCTTGTTATCAAACACTTTCCCCTCAATAGTCACAAGTTTGCGCGCAGGGCGGCAGCGGTCGCGCTGGCGGCCAACCGGCAAGACAAATTTTGGGAGTACCATACGAAAATTTTTGAAAACTACCGGAGTATCAATGAAACAAAAGTGCAGGAGATCGCCACTGAGATTGGACTCGATCTGGAGAGATTGAATACTGATGCAAAGGACCCAGCGATACAATATTTGATCAACCGAGATATAAGTAACGGACAGCAGTCCGGTGTGCGCGGGACACCCGCGATTTTTGTAAACGGCAAGCGGCTCGATAATCGCAGCTTAGCGGGTTTTCAGAAGGCGATCGATGCTGAGTTGAAGAAAATGTAACAGGCTTCGCAGCAGTAAAAGCTAATTTTGACAATTCATGCCCGAATGTATAAATTTAGCCTTCATCAATAAACATAAATTTGCAATCTTCAATTTTCAATTCCCTGATAAACCGGGATTTACGCTTCGCTCCAACCGGTTCGTCCGGGTTAGGATATTGAGGTATGCCAAAGGCCCCGGTTTTTTTAATGATTACTCTGGCCGCTTTGGCAGCCGGGCTGAACAGCGAGCCTCCGAATCCTTAACCTGTGAATGCTTACAACTTAGTTGCACCGATGACTAAATCGCGTAAGAAAAATAAAATAATAGAACCTCCCAAACCGAAAAAATTTGATTTACGCCAAATAGAACACGGCGGCAAAAGAAGCGGGTGGTTTGTCATCATCCTGGCAGCAGCCGGCCTCGGGATTTGCTTGTATCTTTATTCCCTGCATGTTGCCCTCCTTATGGGCGAGATTAAGAGCGGTCCACTGTGTGGCGCCGATGGCGGTCTCGGCTGCCAGTCAGTGGCGGCCAGCCCATACAGCAGCATGCTGGGGCTTCCGCTTGCATCATGGGGCGCTGTATTTTACAGCGCAATGGTGCTGCTGGGATTCGGCGTAGTCATCTTTTGGCGGGACAGCGGGAGGGTCTATCTCCGTTGGGTATTGTGCCTCGCGGGTTTAGGCTTAGCCTTTGATCTATATCTTGCCCATGTGATGATTTTCAGGATACAGGCCGTTTGTTGGCCTTGCATATCAACCTATGCCATCAATGTCGTTATCATCCTTATACTTGCAAAAAGTGTCTGGCAGGAACCAAAGCCCCGTGCTCCTTTGCGGGCCATCTTCCCGGGGGCCAAGGATGCCCAGGGAATTGATCTTTATTACCGCAATGCCATCAAAGGACTGCTGATCGGGGGTATCTTATTTGCCTCTGTCGTTGGGGTCGCCGGTTCTCAATTCATTTCCAAATCATTGACTGGCGATGATCGTGAGCGCCTGGCAAACCTTAAAACGCACCTGGCAAAACAGCCGATTAGAGCTGTCGAGGCCGATAACAGGCCGGTTATGGGCGCCGACAATGGCACCGTAACCGTTGTTGAATTCAGTGATTTCTTATGTCCGTACTGTTCCAAGGCTTCCAAGTATCTTAAGATTGCGGAGTCCAGCAACCACGATACCACGCGTTTCATGTTTCGCCACTATCCGCTGGATATATCCTGTAACAGTAGCCTTCGCTCAAATGTGCATCCGGGAGCCTGTTTGCTGGCTGAAGGCTCAGTTTGTGCCGATGAGCAAGACCGGTTTTGGGAATACCATGATATTGCGTTTGAGACCAAAGGTAAAATTTCACAATCCGTGGTGATGGATATCGCCTCAAACATTGGGCTGGATTCAAGTGAATTTAAAAGTTGCCTGAGTTCCGGCCGTGCTCTGAAAGTCGTGCAGGAGGATATTAAGGCCGCGATCCAGGCCGGCGTAAATAGTACACCCACATTATTCATCAATGGCAGGGGTCTGCGCGGTGTTCCAAAGCCTTGGATGTTAAATGAAATTTTACAATACAGTAAAAAGAATCTTGCCCCGCCTGAATGATCTAGGGTTTCAGTTCTTTCTCCGAGGAGAAAGTGCCCACTTATGACTTTTTAATTGCTTTTGTTGAATTTAAATTTACTATGATCCCCGCTTGTAGGCGTTGACTAGACGGCGAGGAAAATATGGTAAATGAGGAAAGAGTTTTTCTTTAGTCCATGCCGGGTTTCATAAATAGCCTTGTCTGGTAGTATTGAAGCTCTTGTAAGCTGCTTGGGTGATGTAAGTTTGAGTTCTTTCCCCTTGCCTTTAATGTAACCGGCTACTCCTGAGCGGGCTTTATTAATATCTCTGTCATAAACATATCCCAGCATTGCACCAGTCTTCATAAAGGGTGCATACTGGCCGGATATAAATCGCATCATGCCATCATTGACATAATCATCGTTTCCGGCATCCATTTTTCCACTGATCGATCGAACTCGCAACCTTTTTGCTTCTATTGCAAAATATACTTCGGAACCGAATTCACAGGATACCAGTATATCTATATAGCCTTCAGGTGTGTCTTTATCAGGATCAGATGACAGTATTTCTTGTTGCGGATGAATGCTTAGCGGGCCGTCTCGAAAAATTTTAATCTCGTTCAATTTTATGCAAAGCCGCCTGGTCAACCGATTCTCAATTTCGGTGGGTGATTTTTTCCGAAGAGTTTTACCGGCCTGAAGAATGCTGATCAGGATAATTGAGATATGTCTTTTGGGGAAAAGAACTCTAAATGCCCTTGCCTCAACGGCCATTAGAAGTCCTCTATTGCAAGGGCAATATCGCCATAAATCCTTGCTGCATCGTTAAGTGCGGCAGTGCGCGTCCAATTCAAAAGAACGTTAGGACGGACAATATGAATCTGTCGGCCTTGAAAAAAGAGTATATCCCGCTCGTAGAGAAGGGCTCCTTGCTCTATTGAAGCATGACTATGGAAACTCTTCAAGTTTTTTGCCAGATTCCGTGAGATCGGTTTTTGCTGGAATTCAGCCTCGATGCTTGCGAGTTTGACGGTAATCATTGCCAGGCCTGTTTGCTCATCGGTGCCTCCTTCCGCATGGACACGATAATTTGAACCTTCGGCTTCGGCCCAGGTATTCAACGTGTTGGTCAGTGTATTTGCATACGCTCCTAAAGATTGGCTCGCGTAAGGTTCTATTTTCGTTTTCTCTAACGGATCGAGGGTCACGGTTTTGGGTGAATTCCAGGTCGTCGGGGTGGAACTGGGCTCGAAAACATCATTTGTGTCTTCAACCAGAGTGATTTCCTGCTCGGTCAGACCGAAGTAACGGTAAATCATCGGTTCGAGTTCTGTTTGCAGCGCATCGATTTGCCTTTTTCGTTCTCTTTGCCATTGTTTGCTGATATCTACATCATCATCAAACAGTGACGATCGTTTTGCATCCGTTTTCATATCGTTAAGCGTATCTTGCAACCGAGTGCGGAGTTTGCCGAATTTCAGGGACACCAACCTTACAATTTGGCCGGCTTCGGGGGAAACGAATTCATGGCCAGGCAACGGAAAGGGTACTCGCAAAAGTTCGATGAGATTAACATATTCTCTCTCGGTGCCCCAGTTCGCTGCGGTGTGGAAAAGAAAGTACTTCGCCAGTTTGGATCGCAAGTAGACTGTTAGAAACATCAATAGATCTGCATCTTCTTTTGGACCAGAAATTGATTGCAAATAGTGCTGAAAAAGAACACTAAAATCAGAATACGCCACATTGCCAAATCCCCTGTTCACTAATACCATCGGCGCTTTAAACAAATTGCCGTTTGGTGCACGTCTCAACGATTCTTTTGATGCCTCAATCGCTGCCAGTTTTTCCCCAAGAGTTATGCTTTCCGACTGAAATACAATCATCTGGATGTTTTGACCAGCATTGACAAAATGCGTGTCAAGGCTCCAAGGATTTGGTTTTGGTTTGGGGTAGTTAGGATTGCCCGCTGCTTTTTTAGAATAAAAGGGTTGGAATCCCTGCCCCTTAATCCAACGCTTGCCTTCGTTCGGTGCGCCGGCCAATTTTAAGAGCGGTGGTAAAGATTGAAGCAAATCAAGAAGTTTCTGATCTCTCGAAGTTCCCCATAGCCGCCTTTTCCATACAACCGGTGCAGTTCCCGATTTGGTAGCTGCAAGAATATCAATTAATGGCAGCCAGGTTCGTGATGAAGGGGTGATGGTCACAGCGCCCTGTCTGAGTCCATCTCGGTTAAATTTAGGGGCGTTAAACTCGACCATGTGTTGAGCCGGTTGCGGAGGCATGTTTTTAAAGCGCGCAATGAATGCAGGGGTTTTGGCATTCTGGAACAGCAAATGACGATAATCTGCCAACTGTAACACGCTTTCCAAAGTCACTTGCGTTAACCATTCGGCCTGGAAGGTATCCTTCTTATATTGGAGAATTTTTATTGGCAGCAGAAGACACCCTGTTCCGCCGTCACTAAGGAGTCGTGGTGCTTTTTGAATATATTTCTGTGCAGATAACTTGCTTTGGCGGCCTTCCCATGGAGGATTTCCAATAATACAATTGAATGTTTCCCCGCAAAGCGTCTCTTCATCAAGAAAATCGGCCTTGAGGATAACCGAAATATCCGCAGCAGGCCGGTCGGGGATATCACCATAATCCAGGAGTTTCGGCAATGGCTGGCCGGTTCGCTCCATATATTTTTGGATGTCGGGCGGATCGAAAAAATCGAGATAGGCTAAATAAAGGCTGAAACAGGCAATCCGGCAGGCGGTTTCCTCAATATCTACCCCGCGAATTTGGCGGGTGAGGATATCTTGGAGCAACTTGGCCTTTGTGACGTAAGTAACGCGTCCGGCCTGTGTGTGAATCCAGCGATTTGCCAACCGATTGAACAGGATGACCAAAAAAATACCCGATCCGCAAGCCGGGTCCAGGAAAGATCCGTCCAGGATATTCGGTTCGTCCCGGACTGCGGTATCCACGACCATTTCCGCTAAAAACCGCGGTGTGTAAAAAGCTCCCCTGCCCCGTTGCTTTTCCGGGTCCTCCGTCGTTAGGAAATCCTCATAAATTGCGCTGATCGTCTCAACGGGAATCATTTTGAAATTATAAGGCCAGAAACCCAAATAGCGCTGCCCGCTTTCTACCTCATGGCCACCGAGGAAAAGAATCAGCTTGTTGAGGTGGAAGGGCTTGATGAGACGACGTTCAGTATCGAGATCCTGATCAAACATATTACCATTAAATCGGACCTTTAGATCGTCGAACAGCCCGTAAAGGAATCGTAACTGGGATTCGTAGGAGTTGTAACCATCCAATAATTCGGCGAGCAGCATGGCTGCGTCTTGGCCTTGAGCCCGTGCACCAATGGAGACGATTCCCCGATCAAGCAGATAGCAGAGGAAAAGCACGCGGCCGATAAATGCATGGGCCTCTTTGGTATTGAGCCCTTCATCGCCCAGTATTAACGCATTGCGCAAAGCCCGAAGATTATCTAAAAGCCATGAGTCCACGGTTTGATCCGGATCGAAACAAGACCGTTTTTTCTCGTAGTAGTGACCGGTGGCCAGATCATGAAACAGTGTCTGGATTCGTTGCCTGTAGTCGGCAAGAGACAGCGTTTCAATTAGAGCGCTGTCCCCTTTGTCTTCAATTGTTTGTTCATTCTGTGGCTTTGTCAGACCAGAGTACAGGTAAACCGAAGTCGGATCGGTCAAAACAAGGATATTCGCCACACCTTGATTCCAGAAAAGCATTTGCAGACGGATGCGTTCATGGATAGAGAAGGGGCGGCTATGCTCTTTCAGATACAAGACGGGGCGAGTATCGAGACAGAGAACGCCATGGATCTTCATTTCTTTCCAAGCGCGCTCAATGACCGATACATATCCCAATAGGTTGACATCACTTCGAACCGCTTCAAGGGAATTGTAGAACACCATCCCGGGTGGTGGCGAATCGTGAGCCTGTAAAAGGTCTGATTTTTTTACAGCGGTTGTCATATCGTCACGATATCCGTCTTAATATGGCTTTGGCTACGCCCTGTATTACCAGTTCATTGACAGGAATCCAATCGTGGTGATTGGGGCTTTCGGCTTTTAAAAAAAAGTGCCCTTTTTGTTTGGCAAGGGTTTTCAGCGTGTTTTCGCCATCGATTAAAGCCACAACAACATCTTTTTCGCGTGGGGTGGCCTCCGCATCCGCCACGACCCAATCCCCTTCGCAGATACCACGCTCCTCCATGGAGTCGCCCTTAACTCGCAGTGCAAATAATCGGTGATGCGCAACACCGTCAAGCATCGCGGGGTCGACGGCGAGTGTCCCGTTCCGATGTTCGTCTCTTAGTTCCGGAATTCCGGCCGGGATATCCCCTAAGATCGGTACGCCAATCGCTTTCGGAGCCGATAGAGGCGCAGAAGTTAGCAATTCTATGCCGCGGGACCGTCCGCTATGACGGCGCAGATACCCTTTTTTTTCCAAAGCACATACATGATCCGTCGCCGCTTTCGTACTTTTAAAACCGAAATTATCGGCGATTTCCCTGTATGTCGGCACAATTTTTTCTTTGCGCCGGAATTCATGTAGGAAATCCAGGATTTCTGTTTGTCTGGATGTTAGATTGCCTATACTAAACATTTGTATAGTACACTGTCAGAAAAAAAGATTGTTGTCAATAATTTATTAACTTTTAGGCCGAGGTAGAAATTTTAGATCAATCCGGGTCCGCCTGGGTTTGGATTCTTTCAAATGCAGGTTTCAATATCAATTTAGATTCCTATTGATAACAGCAGCCAATCGCTTGGCACCTTCCACTAATTCAGGCGCTTCATAATATGCGAAACTGAGGCGCAGATAATTTTTCAAATCCCTCTGGGGGGAAAAAAATGAGCCGGGTGCAAAACTCACATCATGTTTGTGAGCTTCGAGTAGCAAATTTTCAGCATCAACGTGCTGTGGGAGCTGCAACCAGGTGAAAAAGCCGCCATCGGGTTCAACGAAGGAAACGGAATCTGGAAGATTTTTTTTCAATGACGTGTTTAAAGCGTTCTTGCGCTGCAGGTATACTTCTTTCAGGTAAGACAGCTGCTTCTCCTGCAAACCGAGTTCAATCGCGCTCTGAACGATGGCCGACGTAAAGGGATTTAAGCCGCCGCCGCTGTATATCACCCCATTTACCGTTAGCCTTTTCATCAAATCAGGATGGGTCTGGATCCAGCCCAGACGCAAACCCGGTGCCAGTATTTTTGAAAATGTTCCCAGTGAAAGGACGGTTGCGGCCTCCGTATATTTCGCCATGGGAGGCGGCGGCGCACCCGTATAAGCCAGTAACTGATAAACCTCGTCGGCAACGACCAGGAAATTGTGCTCCCGACTCAATTCAACCAATTTTTCTCTGCGGGTGGCAGAAAGGTTGCACCCCGTCGGATTGTGAAAGGTCGGGATGGTATAAACGAACACCGGCTTTTGATGAACCAATTCTTCTTCAAGGGCCTCGATGATCAGACCATCTTCATCCATGGGCAGTCCCACGACATTAAGGCGGTGATCGGCAAATATTCCCAGGGCTAATGAATAGGTCGGTTTCTCAATAAAAATAGTATCACCGGGTCGGGTGAACAAGCTGCAAATATAATCCAGCCCCTGGGAAATTCCTGTGGTGGTAAATAGACGATCCGGATCCACGCTGAGTTTATAGTGTTCACTGAGAAAACCGGCCAGCGCATTATGGAAGTACCAGTTGCCCTGCTCTGCGCCGTAAGCCAATATATATGGATTCTCCCGGGTGAGGCCATGTTGGGCGGCTTGTGCTAAGGCTGCCAGCGGA
The DNA here is from genome assembly GCA_049698595.1 of Desulfobacterales bacterium. Lineage (GTDB taxonomy): Bacteria > Desulfobacterota > Desulfobacteria > Desulfobacterales > JAFDCJ01 > JAFDCJ01. The sequence goes on from JBAVYC010000863.1 coordinate 13,304, forward strand.
AGCAATGACGTGCCGGGTTGGCCGATGCTCAGGTCGATCCTGTCGGAAGGGATGTCAAAGTTTGAGGTAATTATTTTAAGTTTGTCTATAATCAATTTACGTATCCTGGGCCTTGCTGACAACCTCATCAATTTGATCTTGGACTTCTCCCGGCAGCAGCGGTTCCGGATCGGCGGACAGCATTTCAAGGGTTTTCCCTTCGGCAACCTTGAAAATATCCAGGGCGCCGTCATTCTCCCACAATTCCCAATTTCTACGTTCTAAAAGTTTCGGCATCCACAATTCCCGTCGAAAGTGCTGGAAAGTATGGTCCTGGCTGAGAAAAGTGCCCCCCGGGCCCACGGCTTTCATGGTTTCCATGGCAAGCGTATCTTCATCCACCACGAGCTTTGTGGTCATGCGGCGAATTGCCGCCATGCAGTCGTCGCAGAAGACCAAATCCGGGAAATCCACCACAAGATCCATATCCAGCTGCATGCCGTCCATCAAATCCGCCATCAAACCGGTTACTGTTGCGATCATTCCGGTTTCAAACCCCGCCTGGGCGTCGAGTACCTTGGAATCCCTGAGCATCGAAGGCATCCGGATTGGCAGATCCAGATATTTACCCATCTGAGCCAGGGCGACTTTAAGAATACCGAATTCAGGGCAGGCCATGGAGACATTGCCGCTTTTCATGTCCATGCCACGTGCAAAGCTGGTGTAAATAATGGGCGCACCGGGATTTACCAGCTGAGCAACAACTATGCCTGCAAGAATTTCGGCATGCGCCTGGGCAATGGTGCCGGCGATCGTCACCGGTGAAGAGGTTCCCAGTATCGGTCCGGAACTCAGCATTACCGGAATTTTCCAGCGGCTCATTTCCATGAGAGCCTCCAGGGACTCCGTATCGATTGCGAAAGGCGGCAGGGTCAATACCCACCCGGATATAAACGGCCGCTCGCGAAACAGTTTTTCATCCCCGAGCGCAATTGCCCCCATTTTAGCGGCATCCCGGACGCAGCGGGCTCCCAGCATTCCACCGGTAATATGTTTGGTCGTGTTTTTGATGGTCGTGGCCCATGTGTACCAATCGTTAAAATCACCGGGAACCTCCTGGGGTGTCACCAGACCGCCGTTGACGCGAATGTTTTCCAGTTGATCGGCCATGCGTGTCAAGGCCGCCAGGTCATCGTTGGTTGCCGGCCGCTTCTGTCGGCTGTGCGGATCGATGACGTTAACCGCCATGGTCATACAGGCCAGGCCAGGATCATGTTTTTCGAAGGTTACATCATGTTTCGGGTCCCGGCCGAAAAGCGTCACCTCTTTGCGTTTCGGCACCGATTCGATGGCAGCCTCGACCAATCGCGTCGGAATCCGAACCACATTTTCATCCCCGATGTCAGCTCCGTTTTGCCGCATCAGCTCAAGGGCCTCTGGGTGGGGAAGACGCATGCCGATGGAACTCAATATCTGTAGAGCGGATTGGTGGATAATTTGAATTTCTTCATTTGATAGAAATTGTAGAACAGGTTTCATAATCTGCTGCACCCGGTTCCTTTCCTGTCAACCGTTGTGACAAAATATTTTGACATCCTGTCGGTGGTATCGTTTCTGCTTGAAAACATCTAATCCGGATGATCCGGAGCCAAAAAGATCATGTCCAAAGCTTCTACTCATAGCGTAAATAAGTTGCTAAGGACCTAAGCTTTTTCTGAGTCTACGCCCGGATAAAGTGGCCCCTGAAGGGCAGCAAGCACGCTGATAATTTATATAGGTGTCGGGTTTCAGTATCTAACCTCTCCTTTCCCTGACACCCGACACCTGAAACCTTTTGCAAATCAGAATAAAAATGAGATTAAAATCTAAGTCCAAATGATTTTATTTGAGAGTAACTTTTCACCACCCCGGACTACTGCTGCACCATCGGTTCACAGCTTTCGGATTCGGACACGACTCTGATCTCAATCGCTCCTTCAGCCGGACATACCGAGTAACATCCCCCGCAGCCAATGCAGTTTTCGGTATTGACCCGGGTATGATTTTCGCCATCCTGCATGGCATCGGCGAAACAGGCTTTCAGGCACATCTTACAGTTGATGCAGTGTTCCTCAATAACCCGAGCCTTTTCAGCGGGCATATCGCAATAGGCCATGGCGGCATCCGAGGCGATGCCCAGCATTTCATCAATGGTTTTGTATCCTTTCTCATCCATGAAGTTTTCAAGGCCTTCGACCTGTTTTTTCAGCCAGCTGTAACCGTAACACATGACCGCCGAGCACATCTCCACGATATGAGCCCCGCTCATGACAAACATGACGATATCCCGCCAATCGTAAGCACCATTGGTGCCGGCGATGAAAATTTCGCCGCCGTAGGCCTTTCTGACTTCATTGATCCAGCGCAGCGTCAAGGGCTTGGTCCAGGGCCCGCCGACACCGGCCTGACCGTAGATCAAGGGTTTTCCGGTCTCGATGTCCGGGACAAATCCGATAAACCGATTGGTCAGGGTGACGGCCGCTGCACCGGCATCTTTCAGCCTTCCGGAAAATGCCACCAGGTCCGTCACCTGAGGCGTCACTTTGATCATGATCGGGACGGTCAGGGCTTCGGCGACGGCTTGCGTAATCTCACAGGCATAGTCAAAATCCTGACCGACATTCATGCCGGTTCGCACGCCGGGCATCAGTTTTGGATGCGGGCAGCCAAAATTCAGCTCGATGAGCGGTACCCCGGCATCTTCCATCTGCTTGCCCAGGGTCACCCAACCGTCAAGCTCGATGGAGCCGATGCTGCCAATGACAACGGCACCATTGTCATTCGCATATTTCAAGGTCTCTTTGATTTCTTTGACAAAATCTTCCGGTGGTTCGATCGCCAGGCCGCTACGGCTGTAAAGACTGAAACCACGGGGGACCTTCCCGTGGCAGACTTCATGGCGCTGATTTAAAAACCGCCATTTAGCCCGGGTCGTCAGCTCCCGCATTTCCGGCGAATCCGTCATGGTTTTGGCAATAACGCCGCCCACTCCGGTATCAATACATTTTTTCATATTGTTGGCATTCAAAGTCGGCTCGGCAGATGCCGCCACCAACGGATTTTTAATGCGAACACCACAAAAATTTACTTCTAAATTCGCCATGATGTCTCTCCTTTAAATCTTCAATCTTCAATCGACAATATTCAATTATTTATCCCCCTTCAGCCAATCTTTACGATCGGCCAGGGCTGGAAACTGCTGCCGGGCGGCTTCCAGGTCACCCAGGTCAATTTCGGATTTGATGATGACTTCCTTGTCGCCGGCGCCGGCCAGGATGGTGCCCCAGGGATCCGTGATCATACTATGGCCGACGAACTGGATACCCTGATTCAAGCCCACCGAATTGGCCGATATCAAAAAGCACTGGTTTTCCAAAGCCCGCACCCGGTTTAACATCAGCCAGTGCTCAAGTCTCGGATACGGCCAGGCCGAACAGACCAGAATAATTTGGACGCCTTGTTCAACCATTCTGCGGAACAGTTCCGGAAAGCGAAGATCATAACAGGTAGCAAGACCGATTTTGCCCAAAGAGGTGCCGATCGTGACGATTGAATCGCCGGGGGACAGGAGCTGGGTTTCTTTGGAATTGTATCCGAAAAGGTGTATTTTAAGATAATTTGCCAGCACGTCTCCATCCGGTGAAATCAGATAGCTGGAGTTGTAGTACTTCCCGTTTTTATCTTCCACGAAGCTGCCCGTATGCAGATAAAGGCCCGCTTCTTTTGCCGCTGCGCGCAGCCTTCTCAGGGTTTGGCCCGAACTGTCCTCGGCCTCGGAGACGTAACGGTCGAAGCTCATGAAACCGATGTTCCAGATTTCCGGTAAAATAGCGAGATCGTTTCCTTCACAGCGCTGAATGTTTTCAATGGCTTTGTCAATGGTGGCCGTTTTGTCTCCTTCAACGACCGACATTTGAATTGACGCGACTTTCATAGTAATCCTTCTTTGGCACCTTCCAGTAAGTTATTAGTTCAGACCTCGTTGAATAGTTTACTGGTTGAATGGTTGATTAAGTAAATTATAGTCATAATTTTAGATTCTTACGATTGCTAAAAAATGAAATATCCAATTATTTTGAAATAGCGGATAAATCCATATTTACAGTTACTTAACCAATAAACTAATCAACCATATCAACCATATCTGTAATACCAAATAACTTATATTCCCTGACTCATTTTCGCTCAATAAGGGTCACTCCACCGTGAGGTAGTCCAGCGGTCTTATATCATAGGAAACTTCCAGGTG
>JBAVYC010000864.1:0-6220 GCA_049698595.1 Desulfobacterales bacterium
GAGTTTTTGGGAAATATCCCTAAGATTGTTGCAGATATCGGCAACCTGATCGATATCGCTTTTGACTTCGGCAGGCGATCTTAATTCAAATTTCTCCGTTTTATACATCGCGCAAAACTCGCAGCGATTCCAGGGACAGTTACGGGTTAGCCGCAGTAACAAAGAGGCGCTGCCGCCTTCACTGGGGGGGCGGTAAACGCCGACTTCAAAATCATATTTTTGGGCCAGTTGTGCGGACATCGGTTCTCCTTTAGTTCAGTCGTGTTTCGTGAATAGGACAGGGGTAATAGTTCAGCAATTAAATGCTCCTATTCATAATTGCGGTAAAATATTCGCCGTATTATTTTTTCCTTACAAGGACACTGGTTATTTTACGTTATTGTACTTATGAATCTATGTACTAAGCCACTAAGCTTTTTAGGGGCTTTCGTGTCTTAATGGCTGATCTTTTACAGTATTGCTTAACAAAATAATCATTTGTCGGCTAATTTCAAATCGGACATAATAATTTCAAGGTCCCTGACCTCAATCGGGAAAACTTTTCGGGAGGTCCTGATATCTACCGGAACTGGCCGAAGGTGTGATGAAAGTGACTCGGCTGTTGGTCAACAATCCGCGCGAGTTAACCCAGAAAGATGCGGAGGCGATTTATCGTAGCGTGCTCTAAGCCCTTAGGGGGTTATATCTGACAACATGTTGTAAGGAACGTAACCCAAGATTTGATACCCGTATTTTCTAATTTGAACGAAAAAGCATTATTTTATCCGAGGATCGAAAACCACCGTCTCCGGGACTCCGATTGATAGTTTTTTGAAATCAGGATGAACCGGATTGATCAAGTAGTTAAATTCTTGGCGGACCACAGTACTCGGGACCTTTAAAATCACCGACTTTTGCGATAGTGCCCATTGGTTGCCGATATTTTGGGTCGATTCAGAGGGAGGCAAACTATCCCAATCTTCCGGTATCTCGGCAAGATCTAAGTAAGTAACCAGTGCAGAATCAAACTGGACGGATATGTGACAATATTTTTTTTGAAGTAGATCTTCTTTGGATAAATGTACGGTGATTTCCAAAATTGCAAGCGCCAGTGAGTCCGCTGTGTAAATCATCGGGATTCCGATTCTATTCCAGCGGCCACCTGCGACGCGTGCGCCTTCTCCATCAAAAGCGCTATCCACGTGTTTGGCCTTCACAATACGCCAGGCGGTAATTTTCATCCGGGAAACACCCCGTGCTCAATACGGATAAGCAGTCTTTCAACCTCTTGCGCACCAAGTTCGGTATCAGCATATTTTAACGGGGATGTCCCAGCAAGGGCTCTGGCAGGTTTTTTAAACCAATTTTCAACCGCCTCTTCATCTTCAAACACATCCAGCGCTTGATCGTATAGACGTGCGATCCTAAGCACCCTCTCAGATTCTACAGCACTCAACCGACCCTGCTGTTTACGACGGTTTAACGTGCGTTTTGGTATGCTAACAATCTGAGATAATAAATTATCCGAAATATCAAATTTTTTTCTCAGCTTTTCAAATGAACTTGTCGGCAGACCCTTTTTAACTTGTAGAATCAGATCATTTATATTTTTTGATTTGACGCCAATTGAATCAACATACATGTTTGCACCTCTATGTCTTGGCATTTTGCCATATAATAATAGCCAATTGCCTGTTTGTAAAGAAAAAAGCTTAAAGGTTTTAGTTTTCCCGATTGGGAATGATGGCATGGAACCCGGCCACTGTTGCTAAATGGGTATGGATACCGAGCAAATGTGGGCCTCCGGCAAACTGCCCGCTCACAGTCAAAGCACACAGTTTATTGTATTATTGGGGTGTTAAGGAATTGGGATACAGTGCCACAGAACTATCAAAAAAGCTTGGTGTCTCAAAGCCCTCGCCTAGTATTTTGGTGTAGCGTGATGAGAGATCGCCAAGTCCGGGTTGATAGAGTTTGCTGAGGATTCAAAGGTTATAATTTTATGTCCAAATACGTTCCCAGACCTGGAACCGTTCAGTTACGGCAGGCCCGCACCGGGAACTTCGACTTCAATGAGTTCGATTTTTCCACCGGGTTTCGCTCGAACTTCGTCCGGATCTGAAGATCCTGCGGTACAGACAAACAGGCTGCGACGGTCAAATCCGCCTAGCATGCAGGCGTAAGGCTTCGTCGACACCGTCAAGCGATGCGTGATATTTCCGCCTTCCTGGACTCTCAAAACCTCGCCGGGATGCGGGGCCGCAACCCAGATGGCGCCCTCGGCATCCAAACAGATACCGTCCGGATATGCGCCTTCCAGATTGGCCCAGGTACGGCGTTTTTTCAACCTGCCGTCAGATTCAATGTCGAAGGCGGTCAGACAATTGCCCCAGGTTTCAGCGACAATCAGCGTCCGATCGTCGGGGGTGATAACGGTACCGTTGGGAAAGTAAAGCTCTTCGGCCACGATGCGGGCCTTGCCGTCGGGTGTCACCAGTACAATTTCCGCCGGTTTTACCGGTGCGTTGGCCGCCAAATCGAAGCCAAAGTTTCCGATATAAGCCCGCCCTTTTTTGTCCACGACCATATCATTGCAGTGAAATGATGCGAGTTTTGTCAAATCGGCAATTTCTACCAAACCGATGGGATCGAGCCGCAGCAATCGTCGATCCATCATCGACACCACCAGCAAGCGGCCATCCGGCAGCCATCCCAATCCGGAGGGGCAGCACTGGACTTCGAGCATTTTTTCGGCATTGCCGTCCAAATCCACTGTCATCACCTGGAGACCCTGCATGTCGGAAAACCAGAGTTTTCCAGCATGCCAGCGCGGGCCTTCCGGAAATAAGAGGCCGTCCAACAGGATCCTTGTTTTCTGATTCATAGGCATAACTCAAACCTCAAAGGCTACACATCAATAATTGTTTGCCGCAGATATCGTTAATTGGTTGATTCGTTGATTGGTCAAATGAATGCAAATATCGATGACTGTGGTTTACTTAATCAACCAGTCAACCAGCAAACTAATCAGCGAGCACTCCAGTGGAATTTTTGAAATCAGCGGACTTCGGTAATCGCCTCCACGCCTCTCTCCAAGAGCGTTAATGTGTTTATCCCGGTTTCCATAATGGTAATGGAACAGTTATCGGGCCTGAAAGAGACCACACGGTCATCTCCGGTGGCATGGCCCACCGCCGCATTAATCGCGATAAAATGGCTGAACACCACGCAGTCCATCTCACAGGCACAGAGTGCTTCGATTACTTCGCGGCGCCATCGCTGCAGGTCCTCATCAAGAATTGGCCATCGGTCGGTCATTATTTTTTTAAGCCACTTGACTCTATTCGCTGAATTTTCAGAGGGAAAGCGGATCTCTCCCACCCGTTTTTCAACCAGGGGCTCAATTCCCCAAATTTCCGCCAATGGCCTGGAAGTCTCCCTCGTTCTGGTAAGAGGGCTGGTGATAATCGGTAGCGGCCCCAACGGGGCTAATGCCAGAGCCGCAGCTTTGGCCTGGGCCCGACCCAAATCGTCGAGCCCCGGATCCTTTTGCATGCCCCAGCCGGCCGTGGCTTTGCCGTGACGTACGAGATAAAGTTTTGCCATAAGACCTCTTAGGAATGACGAACGTCGATTGACAATTGACGAATTGTAGATGTCGCTCTCCGAGGTGTAGGCGCTACAACCCCTACGAGCCGGAGGCTTCACTCGGCTTTTTAAAAATAAAATAGGCAGAATTCCTTATTTTTCACCTTTCACCTTTCACCTTTTAGCTTTTAGCTATTCCAATAGGCCCCATGCAATATCGGCGATCTGCCGTGCCAACCGGCCCCTTTCCAGGGCTTCGGTGGAACTGGCGTTGCCCATAATGCCTCTTTTGTATACCCCTTGTACAATACTGGACAGCCGGAAAAAGGAAAAGGCCAGGTAAAAATTCAAGTTGGGGATGCTCTCCCGGCCGGTGAGGCGGCAATATTCCGCAATAAATTCTTCCTGGGTGGGAATGCCGCTTTGCGGACCGGCCAATCCTTCCAGGCTAATGGGTCCGGCAACTCCAGAATGATAGGGCATACAGCTATATCCCAAATCGCCAAGGGGATGGCCAAGGGTCGAAAGCTCCCAGTCTAGCAAGGCCACTACCCTGGGTTCGGTGGGATGAAACAGCATGTTGCCCATGCGATAATCACCGTGAACGATGCAACTGGTATCATCGTCGGGTACATTTTCAGGCAGGTACGCCATAAGTTTTTCCATGGACACAATTTCATCGGTCTTGGCCGCGACATATTGTTTGGACCAGCGACCGATCTGGCGACTGAAATAATTGCCCGGCTTACCAAAATCATCCAGCCCCAGGTCTGCATAATTTAACGAGTGCAATGCCGCCAGGACACGAACCACATCAAGATAGATCGCACGTCTTTCTTGCGGGGATTGGTTTGGCAGTGTAAAGTCCTCCAGTAGCCGACCATGGACATACGCCATTATGAAAAACGGTGTCCCGATGACGGCATCGTCCTCACACAGTAACAGCATTTCGGGTACCGGCACGTCTGTTTTCGCCAGCGCCTTCATGACCCGATACTCACGTTCAACCTGATGGGCGGAGGGCAGCAGTTTACCGGGAGGTTTTTTCCGCAGGACGTATTGCTGATCATCCGTGCTCAAAAGAAACGTCGGATTTGACTGCCCGCCTTCAAACTGCTGCACCCTCAGCGGACCTTTAAAGCCTTGCAGATGAGCTGCAAGATATTCGGCCAGTCGGGCTTCATCGAACCGATGGGCATCTCGCACTGCGATTAATTTTTCATCACTTTTCATGATTCTTTCCTCAATTCCAGCCTGGCAATGACTTCACGGTGGACTTCATCGGGGCCGTCGGCCAAACGCAAGGTGCGAATATGGGCATAGGCCGCTGCCAGCCAGATGTCGTCACACACGCCCATTCCGCCATGGGCCTGGATGGCACGATCGATGACTTTTAGCGCCATGTTGGGGGCCACCACTTTAATCTCGCCGATTTCGATTCGGGCGACTTTGTTGCCGACGGTGTCCATGCGGTGGGCCGCGTACAGGGTCAACAGCCGGGACTGGTCGATCTCACAGCGCGAGCTGGCGATATCCTGGCGAATCTGGCCCATCTCCGCCAGAGTTTTGCCGAAGGCCTGGCGGGATTTAACCCGATGGCACATTGCTTCCAAGGCTCTTTCCGCCACCCCGACGGTGCGCATACAGTGATGGATACGACCGGGCCCCAGACGTCCCTGCGCGATCTCGAAACCGCGGCCTTCGCCAAGTAGAATATTGGAAACCGGTACCCGCACATCCTTGAATTCAATCTCGCCGTGCCCGTGGGGCGCACTGTCATAGCCGAATACGGGCAGCATGCGCTTGATTCCAACCCCGGGTGTATCGCGGGGGACCAGGATCATGGATTGCTGCCGATAGGGATGCCCTTGGGGGTCGGTTTTTCCCATGAAAATGTAAATCTCACAGCGCGGGTCTCCGGCACCCGAGGACCACCATTTGCGGCCGTTGATCACATATTCTTCGCCGTCGCGCACGATAGCGGCTTCAATGTTGCGGGCATCCGATGAGGCCACCTGGGGTTCGGTCATACAGAAGGCGGAGCGAATTTCACCCGCCAGAAGCGGTTTGAGCCATTTTTCCTTCTGTTCCTCGCTGCCGTAGCGAACCAGTGTTTCCATGTTGCCGGTGTCCGGGGCGGCGCAGTTGAAGATCTCGGACGCCCAGGGAACTCGACCCATGATTTCGCAAAGCGGCGCATACTCCAGGTTTGTGAGGCCGGCTCCGTACTCGCTTTCCGGCAGGAAAAGGTTCCACAAACCTTCGGCTTTAGCGCTCTCTTTGAGCTCTTCGATGAGGGCAATCACTTTCCAGCGGTCGCCTTCATTTAACTGGCGAAAATATTCCGCCTCATTGGGATAGACATACCTATCCATAAATGCATTCAGCCGTTGCTGCAAATCCTTGGTTTTATCTGAAAATTCAAAAAACATATGCATGACCTCCTTGATTTTATGGCGCTGGCATAATTTTCGGCTGCCATCCGGCTCAATGGATAAATATCGTCTCGATAGCGCCCACACCGGTTAAGGCGATACCGGATGGTTCATTTTGCATGGCTCCCCTTTATATTCTAATGTTCTTTACCAGAAACAATTGGATTCATTCAAGTTCTTTTAGGGCAGATGTCGGCAGTATTTTCTATGCCTTATTG
>JBAVYC010000865.1:0-8314 GCA_049698595.1 Desulfobacterales bacterium
TTCAGCTTTGAGCTATATTCTCTTTATCCTGACGATCCTGTTGATCCTGTCTAAAGGTTTTTCAAAAATAAGAATCCATTCCTCTTCTTTTTCGATTAAACCGGCCGCTTTTCAGCCCGGCGGCGGCGCTTCTGAGTACTTAGTATATACGCATGCGACCTTTATTCTGCTTGCCCTAAAATAGACTACTTGGTTTCAGCCAGGTCCTCACGGCCGACCTCCAACGATCGCCATTCAGCGGGGTGCTCTGCCATCATTCTTTCCGGGGAAGTCCGGCCGCTAAAGATACTTGTGTCCGCCGGGTAAACCGCGGGGCGCAAATGGGCCATGCCGATATGAATGAAAAATTTAACCACGACTGCCAAGATGGCCTCATAAAAATGCAGCACCTGGGCGATATTGACCCAAACGCCCGGCAGGAACCGGGTGAAGCCTTCCGGAAACCACAGGATCAAACCCGTAAGGCCCATGGTATTCATCCCGATAAAGATGGCCCAATAATCAATTTTTTCCATATAGGTAAATTTATCGAAGTCGGGTGGTGATGGGCGCAGGCCTAAAAAATACGCCATATTATGCTTGAAATGCCTAAAATCTTTTTTTGAGGGGGCGATGGACCGCGGCCCGGTCAGCCGTCCGCCCAAAACGAAGCGGTAGTATAGAAACCATAGACCATGAATGATCACGCAGGCATAGGTAATGACGGCACAAAAACGGTGCAGCCAGGCGGCATGGGCGGAGCCGCCCACCAGCCACATAAAAGCCCTGGCCGGGGCAGTGGCACTAAAGCCCAGGGAGAGACCGGTGGCGGCCAGACCCGTAAAACCGAACATCAACACCAGATGCAGAAACCGATCCAGAACGGAAAACCGCATCAACCTATCGGGAGGGTATGCGTTGTCAGGCATTTTATGGTTTCCTTAATTTTTCATGCTTTTCTCGTAACAGCCACAGGATCGTGTGGCCGAAAAAGAAAATCAGCGAGAGGGCGACCACGGCAATGGCGACAGTTTTGACACGCTGAATCCATACAATCGATTTTTTTTTGGGGGATTCTGCGGCCGCTGAACCGGTGACGGATGCATGGATGACAAAATCAGTGAATTCCGAAGCTGCTCCGGGATGGCAGCGTTGACATACGGCTAAGGCGTCAGCCTGCTTTTCAAAGGCGATGACTTTATGAGCGCCGTGGCAATCCGTGCAGAAGGCCGATGCCTTGTTTGCTAAGTTGACGCCCAATTTGCCGTGGATATTATCAAGATAACTCACGGTGTGTTCCGGATGACAGCGGCCGCAACGCGAAATCATGCGCCGGCCCAGCGCAACCCGTGACATTCCGGCGGGGTCATAATGGGCCGAGTGGCACTCACCGCAGGTGGGGGCGGGGTGCTTCTTTTTTACGGGGGGCGTTGGCTTTTGGGTTGACGCGGTCTCTTCTTTGCGGGCATCGGCATGCTTGCCGGTTAAATACCGCTGGTAAGATAATTTGTGACATTTTTGGCAGCGGCCATAATCAAATTGACGGGTGGCGGATTTATTCAGGAAACCTGGGCGGTTCGGATCCGGATGCCTGTACCCGTCTGCAACCATGGCGCCATGGCACTCCTCACATTTGAAGTTGGAATGAGCGCCTTTTTGGAAATGCTGCATATCTACAAACCAGGAGGATTGCATTGGGTCCGCCGGGCCGGCATCGGCATGGGGTTGACCGGTTAACACCGACGACAGCAGGCAATAGAGACCAGCGGCGCAAACGATCAACAGGCGGCTGAGCAAGGTTTTGTTATCCAATGTCATCTCCTATAACAGACCTGGTTGAATAGTTTACTGGTTAACCAATCAACTAATCAACCAATCAACGATATATGTATAAGTTCATGTGGGTTCACCAATCGTCTGAAAATATAGGCCGAGAAAGGCCGTCGTGAATCTGGGCAGCAGGGTGAACAAATCACGGGCCAGGGGATCGGTGTCGTCGCTGTCATCCAAGCGGTGCTTTAATTCTCTAAGCAGTCCCGTTGTTTTCTCGGCGTGCGCTGCCAGCTGGAGGGCTAAATCCGGTTCGGTTCGGAGGGGCCTGGTTTTTTCCAGACGTTTGATCCGTTGCCACATGGCGTCCAGGAAGACACGAATTTTTTCCGGATCATAATATTTGTTGCCGATTCGCCAGCGGACAGGCATCATCTCCAGTCCCACCGCCACTATCCTGGAGTTGCTCAACTCCCGTTTCAAGGTCTGCAGCAGTTTTTCACCCGCGGTTACGGCTAGGGCCGGAACATCATTCTGCGTCGGGCCGGTAGCGTTGTGTCGGCGGCCACCATCCCAGTAAACGGCATCCGCGACCAACCGATTGGCTTCCTGGAAATGGGGGTGTTCAAAATGGGGTCCTAATAGGTACAGGTGTCCTTTTCCCAGCGCTGCGCGGATGGCCGCGGCCTTGCCCAGCAAGGTCTCACGCGCAATGCGTTCATCTACTAAATAGCGGGTCTTGTTGGTGAAGGCCTTATAGCGGGCGAGGACGCAATCCGTGTCCGACGGTATCATTGCCGGTCCACCAAAGAGGGGCGCATCCAAGGGTCGGGTCCCCCAAAAAGGCGCCTTGCCGGTGGGTTCAATGGTGACGGCATCACGCACCGGATGGAAAATGTAATCGCAGCCATAGGCTTGGGAAAATTTATGCGCCAATCCCCGGCAGGCCGGCAGCAATTTACTGAGATTGGTGATCCGAACGGAGGTATAATTAAAAAGATTCAGGTGCGGTTTTGAGGACCGCATGACCAAATAGGCACCGGCACACGAACCGATGTAAAGTCCGCCGTTTTCGATAAACGTTTTGAGGCATCGGGCGCCTGCAGGTCCGAGGGCCTGGGCAATCGCAAATGTATCCCCGCCGGATACCGCCAGGACCGCAAAGGATTGCAGGTCTCGGCTTTGAATCGCGGCCGCATCCAGAAGGTCTAGATCGTGAAATCCCATGCGGTCGAATAATTCCACGAACCATAACCAGGAATGCGACGATCCGGTGCCGGTGTATATCCCTATTTTTGGATAGCTGACCGGTTTCGAGCGCGGTGATTGACAGGATGAAAAGGGACGGCTTTTCAGGAACGGATCAAAATAGACACGTTCACCCCGCACCAGCCTGGTGTTGGCGGCGGCATATGCATCATAAACGGTTGCGAAAGCCATAGTCACTATTGCAACAGGTAATTCACCGCTTTATCCAAGGTGTCCTGATCGATTTCCAACTCGGTTCCGATCGCAGCTATCTCAACCAGGTCTTCTTCGGTAATTTCGGGACTCATTACGGCAAAAATCGGATGGATCCCGAATATATAGGCAACGGCCATGCGACGCTCCCACCAAAGGGCCGGGTCTGCGCCGGCATTTTCAAATTCGCTGAACAACGGTTGTTGCGGGCACCAGGGACTGAATATACCGTTGCCGGGCAGCGTAACCTGGCCGTTCAGGTCGGCAAAGGCCCCTTGAATCGCTTCCCGGGTATTCAATCCGGACGCTTGGCTCAGCTCCGCCACGGCGGCGGCATCGATGCCATGGCGGGCACAATCGCGCAGCAACAGGCAGGCATCCGTTGCCGATAAGCCGGCCTTCTTAAACCCGATCAAGCCAAAAATGTCGGTAATCAAAACCCCTGTTTCCTCTTTTTCGGCTTCTGCCATTTGCTTGGGATCGTCATCCAAACAAGCGAACGTATTGGTGGGGTAGGGCGTGTTGTAGCATGAACTGTGACGGTGGACGAGAGGCTCCAGCCAGGCGTTGATATCGGATTCCCCCATGGCCGTGCAAATGTCGCCGACGCCTTTGTGTCCGGCAAAATTGCCTTCTTTGATTTCTTCCAAAACGTCCAGTGACATTTCAACGAATTCTTCGGCATCGGCGATTTCCAACAGGCCCATGCCCCGAAAAGCGGCACCCTTGAGGTTTTTCAGGCCGAAAAGCCTGCCGAATCCCCAGCGGTCGCCGCTGGACCAGTAATTACAGCAGACCTGGGCGAAATCGGAACCGTTTTCGCCGGCGCTGCCGATGACCAGCGTTTGAATCAGAACATCCCCCATGGCATTGCGCCAGGTATCGGTGGTTTCCCATACATCTTTGCCCCACACGGCGGCGGCATCGGAAATGTCGGCGACGCCATCATGAATCCATAAAAAGGTCGGATTTTCCGCCTTGCCTTTAATAACGATATAGTCGAATCCGGCATATTGGATTTCCAGGCCTACTTTCAAGGTAATGGGGCAGTGGCAGATTTTGCCGCTAACCGGGCTTTTGGCAGTTATGACGGCGGCGGCCGATGCGGGAAACAGGGTACCGGTCAGCAAGCCCGTTCCAATGACGATGGGATCGCCGTCGGCATGTTCTGCATAGAGGTGTTTGGCAATGGCGGCACCGCCGATTTTCTCTGCAACCAAACTATCACTCAATTCGTCTTCCGTTATTTCCGATGAACCCAGATCCACCACCAGAATTTTATCGGCTGATAAGTTTTCCATTTTCTTGCTCCTTTTTGCGACAATTACGCCTCGGAGATGGCGTCAAACGGACAGAATTTGATACACATGGGGCCGAGATCCATTTCTTCACACAGATCGCAGGCTTCCCGCAGCAGCATCGGTTTGGCGGAGGCATCCGCTTTTTTGCCGGCATCGGATGCATCTTCGGTTTGCCCGATGCGTTTGATTTCCGTGCCCTCCGGCCGGGCGATCAATAAATCCTCATCGCGCTTGAGAATGACACCAAAATAATCTTTTTTTTCCTTGGTCCGGTAGGCCACGATACAAGACGAAAGCAAGGCAAACCCATCATCACGATGGTAACCACATGCCATCTCACAGGCCATACACCCGGTACATTTAAGTGCATCGATTTGTATTCCCATTTTTTTCCTCTTTGGTTTAAAAGACTGTTTTTGGAGATGTGCTAAATATTTAATTTATTTAACATTAGCCTGGCAATTGGATGTCGAATGCAGTAGCGAAATGGCTATAAACAGCCCAGAAAAAAAAGTCAATATAAAAAGATTTAAATATCGGATGTTTTAAAATTTATAATTTTTTATTGACATCCTTATTTTCCTGTGGCAATTGGACGTACCATCAGAAATAGACAACCCTGAAAACTTGGGCCTTTGGGGCAGGATTGGGGCACAATGTTTAACATTACCAAAGCCAAGAGCCGCAGAATTTCCCATACCATTGTCGAGCAAATCCGGGATGCCATTTTTTCAGGGGAGCTGAATCCGGGTGATCGGTTGCCGCCTGAAAAAGACCTGGCTGAGGATTTCGGTGTCAGCAAATCCTCTCTGCGGGAGGCATTCCGTGCTTTGGAAGCTTTAGGGTTGCTGGAAATTCGCCAGGGCATGGCCGGCGGTGCATTTGTCCGCAAGGTGGATCTGGAAACGGCCCGCAACAGTTTGTTCAATTACATTTTTTTTCAAAATCCGTCCATTCATGAATTTACCCAACTGCGGGCCTTGCTCGAACCCGCCGTGGCTGAAATCGCGGCCAGCAGAATTTGCGACGCCGACATTGCCGATTTGGAAGAAAATTTAGCCCAATCTGAAAAGCAACTCGACTCGGGTTCCTTTTATTATGAACTCGACACCTATTTTCATCACCGCATTGCCGAAATTGCCGGCAACAGTCTCATCTGCTTTGTGATCGATTCCCTCAAAAACGCTCTGGTCATTATGAAACAACAGCTCGATCTGGGGCCTGAATTTTCGGTGAATGTACTGGCCTGTCACCGGCGAATTCTCGAGGCCCTGCGCGAATCTAATCCTGTGAAAGCACGTGCTGAAATGCTGGAACATATAAAACAAGTGGAGCAAGAACTTATTGCGATCAGCGATGAGGTTTTCCCATTGAAATCTTAAGAAGGAAGGAGGCTTTATTGTGACTGAAATGCTTAAAGAGTCAAAAGATCAGCAACGGATCATCAAAGAATTGCAGGCCATTGTGGGTGAAAAAAATGCGACCTCCGCCAAACATGTGCGCTATGCGTATTCTTATGATATGTCATTTGTACTTCCGAAACTACCGGATTACGTGGTCATGGCGGAAAACCCGGAACACATTCAAAATATTTTGCGTTTTGCCAACCGGGAAAAAATCCCGGTGGTGCCGTTTACGGCCGGTACCAATATCGGTGGCCTGTGCATCCCGGAAAGAGGCGGTATCCTGCTGGATCTCAAAAAGATGAACAAAATTATAAAGATCGATGCGGAATCCCATTATGCGGTGATCGAGCCCGGCGTGTCCCACGGGCAGTTGGCAGAAGCCCTCCATGAGCACAATCTGCGGTTCGGCTGGCCGGTGGGACCGCCTTCCGCCTCGGTTTCCTCCTGTGCCATATCCCACGGCATCGGCGGTTTGAATGCGCGTTACGGTCTGAACAGTCAGGAGATAACCAGCATGGAAGTGGTCCTCCCCACGGGAGAATTGGTCCGGGTGGGTTCCTGCGCGATCCAGGAAGATTCCTGGCACAGTACCATGCCGATGCCCAAATTGGACGGGCTTTTTAAAGGCTGGCTGGGATCCAGCGGCGTGGTCACGAAACTGGGTATCGCCGTCCATCCCATTCCGCCGGTGCTCAAGGTGTTCACGGTGTCATGCGACACGGTCGAAGACATGTACTCGTACATGCTGAATTTAAGCAATTATGAAATTTGCGATGACCTGACAGCCGTATCCTGGTGGTTGGCCCAAGTGCCGATTCCGTATCCCTATCGCGAGAAACCGGATGATCAACCCGAATGGTTCAGTTTTGCCAATACCAACTCATTTACCGAAAAAGAAAAGGAAGCCCGGGTGGAGATCTGGGAAACGGTGGTGGCCGAAGAACAGAAAAAAGGCACTTCCCTTAAGGTGACGGAATATCCTGAAGAAGCCTTACGGGCCCGCACCCAACTGCCCAGTCAAATCGTCGGTTCCACTAAAAATTACTGCAAAATGGCTGGGGCCGGTATATCATGGCCGGGAACCTTCACGCCGGCCAACAAATGGGCGCCGGTTTACAATGAATGGAAGCGGATATTGATCGCGCACAAGCTTTCGCCTTCGGTACGGATGAGCATGTACCGGGGCGTCCACTACGGCATGCTGCGCGCCATGATCCCCTTTGGTAAGCAAAACCCCGCAGAAAACGAAAACGCCCGGCGCGCCATAGTGGAATGTTTAAAAGTGGATCTCGACCACGGGGGCATGCCCTATAAACCGCCCGTCGATTTTGGCGTCGAAATCAACCGGCGGGCCCATCCGGGATATCTTGAATTGTTAAAGCGTGTCAAACAGATGCTTGACCCCAACGACATCATGAATCCCGGAAAGCTTGGCATTTAATTTATCTAATATCGACCGGAGGAACCTATGAAATGGAATATACCTTCCCTGAAAGAACTTGAAAAGCATTTTTGGCGCTGCACGGCCTGCGGCACTTGCAGATCCGCTTATGATTACGGCCCGCCGCCGAACGCCAGACCGATATGCCCCGCCGGCACGGAGTTTGGTTTTGAGGGATATTACTCTTCTAAAGGCAAAGCGGCCTATGCCCGGGGCGTCATGGACGGCACCCTGGATTTTGACGATCCTGACTTTCTAGAGGCCGTGTACAAGTGTACCGTGTGTGCCGGCTGCCAAAACCAATGCCAGGTGGATTTTAAGCCCCACATTCCGGAGGTCATTGAAGCCCTGCGTCGGGAAGCTGTGGAGCGCGGTGCCGGGCCGCTGCCCTTGCAAAAAAACCTCGTACAGTCCATGAAAAACTACAACAACCCCTACCAGGGGCCCCGGCGGGTGCGCACGGAGTGGACGCGTCCGTTTAAAAAAGCGAAAACACCCATAAAAAATATCAATAAAAAATCGGCCCCGATTCTTTTTTATGTCGGCTGCACCGGGGCCTTTAATCAGGTCGCGCGGGCCGTTCCGACCGCGACTGCCAATATATTCCAGAAATTAGACCTTGATTTTGGCATTTTGGGTGAAAATGAAGTCTGCTGCGGTTCGACCGCGATGCGTCTCGGGGATGCGGCTGAATTCAAACGGGTCGCGACAAACAACCTGGAAACCTTTCAAAAACTTCACGAAGAGCGGGGCGTCAATACCATCGTGACATCCTGTGCCGGCTGCTACCGCGCCATCAAAAAAGACTATACCCTGGCATCGGATTTCGACCAAATGATGGCAGGCATAAAAGTCGTGCATACGGTTGATTTTCTATATGATCTTTTACAAGAAGGAAAACTGAAATTCGAAAAAGAACTGCCCTGGACCGTCACCTACCACGACCCGTGTCACAC